>JBASAH010000119.1:0-17655 GCA_049650505.1 Xanthobacteraceae bacterium | reverse complement strand
AGCGAGGTGGGGCCCTGCACCGCGAGGGTCGCGCGATTGGCAAGTTCGGTCACGGCGACGCCGGGCCCGGCATAGCCTGCCAAGTCGGCAATATCCTCGTGCCGTCCGCTCATCAGTTCGAATGTTTCCGCATCGATCCGCCAGATCGTCAGATCGGCGAGGACCGCACCGGCCGCGCCGAGGCGCAGTGCGTAAGCGATCTTACCGACCGGCAATTTAGCCAAGGTCCGCCCAGTGAACGCTTCGACCACTTGTCGCGCCGTGCCGCCGCAGATTCTGACGGATTCTAAGAATGAAAAGTCGAATAGCGCACAGGCACCGCGACACGCCCTCGCTTCGGCCGCGGGGTCGCCGAAGTGATCAATGCGTTGGAAATCGGCCAGCGCCATCGCAGCCGCTCATCCCATCAGCCGCCAGCCAACATTGCCGAGAATGAACACGCCGATCAGCACGAGTGCGGCGGAAACAATGCCCTGCAAGACGGTACGCGGCACGGCATGCGCAAGCGTCGCGCCAACCCACGAGCCACCGCTCAGACTGACGGCGAGGATGGCGCTCAGCGCCAGGTCAAGCTGGCCATAGACAAGGTTGCCCGCAGTCGCGGCAATCGCCACCGGCAGCTGAAAAATCTGACTCAATCCGACGCTGGTCAGCACAGCGAGCCGCATGGAGATCAATATCGGCACGAGCACCAGCGGTCCGCCCGTTCCGGTAAGCGAGGACAAAAATCCGGTCACGACGCCAACCGCAAGCAGAACGCCGCGCGATATGTCGACATTGCCGCGCTCCGTAAGATTCTGCGGCCGCAGCGAGTTGATGCCAGAGAACAGCGTGAGCAGGCCGAGGCAGCCGGCCAGCAATCGGCTGTCGAAAATACTGACGGCCCATGCACCGGCAAATGCCGCTGGCGCGCCGCCGATGCACAGCCAGATCGCCATGCCCCAATCGATCGATTTATTGCGGGCGAATACGATCGTGGCCACCAGTCCCGAAAGAATGTAGGCGAACATCGCCGCGGGAATGGCAATGTGAATGGCGATGCCGGCCAGAAAGACGAGCGCCGGCACCAGAATCACACCGCCGATGCCGATGCATCCGATCATCAGTCCGGACACCGTCCCAAGGAGCGCGATCCAGACCAGTTCCGATAACGCCACGCGGTTCACCCGATGTTGCGCCGCTGCATGTGCCGCCCTGGCGCGGTGGATAAGGATTATTGTGCGGCGCACCAAAAATTCGACCTGCCGGTGCGTTAGGGAATTTAAGATTTTCTTTTAGCGGCGTCTATTTTCCGGCTAGGGTGTGGGCGGGCGTCTGCCCGAACGTCGCGAGTAGGTGGCATGTTCATCAGGCAATTTCGCTACCTCGTCGCCGTCGCGGAAGAACGCCATTTCGGGCGGGCAGCGCAACGCTGCAATGTCACGCAGCCAAGCCTATCTAGCGGCATCAAACAGCTCGAACTCGAACTTGGCGTGCCGATTTTTCTACGCGGACGCGGCCAACGCTTTCATGGCTTGACCGCGGAGGGCGAGCGTGTAGCGGCATGGTCGCGCGCGGTGCTGGCCTATTGCGACGCCATGCGCAAGGAAGTCGCGCTGATGCAGAACGACCTCACCGGTCATCTGCGGGTCGGCGCCATGCCCTCGATGTCTCCGGTCTTGCCGTTTCTGATCGAAACCGTGCGCAAGAAATATCCGGGCGTGCGCGTGGATGTGCAGTTCATCGGCAATGAAGCGATGAAGCTCGGGCTCAACAATTTCTCGCTCGACGTCGCGCTGACCTATCTCGATAAGGCAGATCTCGGCCGCAAGAACACGCTGCCGATCTATACCGAGCAGTTGAGTCTCTTGGTTCCCGACCGGGACGAATTCCGCGGCCGCAGCAAGATCAGCTGGCGGGAGGCCGCGCAGCTGCCCTTGGCGATGCTGCGCCCCTCGATGCATGAGCGCCGGTTCGTCGATCAAGTTTTCAAGAGCGTGGGCTGCACGCCGGTGGCTAAAGTCGAATCCGAATCCATCTTGCATCTGATGTTCCAGGTGCAGTTCACCGAATTGTGCACGATTATTCCCTCGCATTTCGTTCATGCGCCCGGCCTGCACCGCGGTACCCGCGCGCTTGCCTTGGTCGATCCGGTCGTCACGCAGGAGGTCGGGTTATTCTGGGCGGAAGGCGAAATTGTCCTGCCGATGGCCAATGCTTTCGTCTCGATCGTGCAAAAGCTCAGTAAATCAGGCGACATTCGCCGACGCCTGGAGGGCGATCATCAAATCGCCGCCGACACGCCGACCGGCCGGGGAAAGCGGCTCGAACACGCCTGAAGGCTTTCAGGATTATCGCCAATCAGGCCGTGGCCATTTTCAAGAGCGTCGCTGCCGCGCGGAGAGCATCGCCTTGCGCAAGTAGTTTGCTCCCACTCACGATGGCGCGGGGCGGCTTTGGTGACGCAGGGTTCACCCCACCACCGGTATAAAAATACGGTTCTGGGTTCTCGGTGTCGCCCGGTGAAAATCCAAGCGGGATAGATGAGGCGCCTGAAAGCGGGGCGAGCACGAGATCGAGCGTCTGCGGCAGACAAATGACCTCGGCCTTGTCTAGGGCGCGCGCGCCCGCCTCGAGCACGGCCCCGGCTTTGCCAAACCAATCGGTGAGCTGGATGAGGCCCTTTCGGCAAGCCTGCGGCGCATAATCTTCGGCATCGCCAGTCAACAGGCCCGGGATCGTATAGGGCAATTTCTTGGAGAATTTCTCGCGATCGATGCCGCGATGCAGGAGCTCGACCAGAATCCACGCTTCGGCTTCCGCCGGCGAGCGCTCCTGCGGATCGAAAACGTGCGGCATCGCTTTACCGTTATGGAGAAATTGCAAGTGCAGATCTGGCAGGCGCATTTCGAGCGCCACGCCGTCGGCAAATCGGCGGGTCACGAATGCGGCGTTCGCTGCGCGAAACTCGAGGTCGGTGCGCCGCTCGGGAGCGCCGCTCGTTACATAGCTGGACGCGACGCGCGCCGGCCATTGCACCAGATTGATCGCTTCGCTGCGAGCGCGCACAAATTCGGTAAGATCGTCGCTGGCAAAATTAGGCGTTTCTATTGCGCCGGAAACCCCGTTCCGGTCAGGAGAATTTGTCATAGCGGATGTCTTTTATTGGGATTCCGCCCACGACCAGCGAGCGGATCGTGCTGTCAACCATGATTGGCGGACCCGCGACATAGGCGATTACATTGCGGTCCCGCTCTGCCATGTCCTTGGCGGCGGTTTCATGGACCATGCCGTTGGCTAGCTTGAGGATTGGAAATTCGGCGTGCAGCTTTGCGCCGATCGTTTCGTCGGACAAAGCAACGGTCACATCGAGATTGCCATGCGAAGCTGCGGCATAGCGCGACAACTGTTCGAGATAGAATGCGTCGGCGAGCGTGCGCACGCCGAAGAACACCGCACCCTTATGGTTGCGAAAATAATCGGCCTGCGTAGCGCATTCCAGTATCGACATCATGCCGGCAATTCCGGACCCTCCGGCGATGCAGACAAAGCTGCGATCTTCCTGCGGGCGGAACACCGCGCGGCCCAGTGGGCCGAAGACCTCGACCTCTGCCTCGCCTGAAAAGTTATCGAACAGCCAGTCGCCAAAGCGGCCGCCCGGCTTGCGTTTGACGACGAGCGCGAGCCGCTCGACGTCATTTTCGAAATTGACCATGGAATAGGCGCGGCCGCCGGCGATGCCTGCGGCTTCGAGCACCACGAATTGTCCGGCTTGAAAACTCATTGGGCTGGTCAGGTGCAGATCGAAGTGCATGACGTCCCTGGTCAGCGGCCGCAGCCCACGGATGATTCCTTGGCGCATTGCAGGGCCCGTGTTGCCCGCAACGACGAGTTCGGAAGGCACCCGCAGCAGGCAATCCGAGCGCGCCCTGGTTTGACACATCAGAACATCGCCCTTGTCGGGCTTGAGCCGCGCGCCGCCGGGAGCGTCCTTCCAACGCACATCGACATCGCCCGACGTCACTCGCGCGCGGCACGTTCCGCAGGTGCCGGTCGCGCATTCGAACGGCAAATTGATGCCTTGCCGCAGGCCGGCATAGAGAATGGATTCACGCTCGCCGCAGTCGAAGGTGAGTTCGCCATTCTTGTTCTGGACGGTAATTTTCATGCCGCGTTCAAGTCGCCTTCCTGCGTGTTCATTGGCGCAAGCGCCAAACATCGACCGCCAAGGTTCGACGGCTATTGAAAGACGGTTATTTGAAGAAATCGTCGTCGTCCGAATCTCCAGCCGCGTCGTCGAAGTCATAGGTCAACTCGCCTTCGATGTTCGCTAGCAATGCTCCATTCTCCTGTTTGACCGCGTAGGTTTTGAGCGGCCGTTCCGTTTCGCCTTGCATTTCCAGCGTCCGCAGATCCCAAGCCCACAGATGCTTGGTGCAGGTCAAAATGCAGTGGGCCACTACGCCTGATTCTGCCAGCGGCTCTTCCATATGCGGACAGATCGGCGGTATGGCGCGAAAGCCCTCGCCATAATTGACCACCACGAGCGCAATGCCATCGAGCTCGAATTTCTTAACCGAATTCTCGGGGATCTCGGCGGCCTCGCATATGCGCTTCCACGTCATTGCTGATAAGTCATTGCTGATAGGTCATTGCTAATCGAGTTATTACTGATCGGCTCGGCGCGCCGCCCGGAATATAGAGGCTCTCTCTCTCTACTTCGTTCAAATCGGCCAATGCGATCCTTTGTCGAGCCGCCGATTCTCGATCCGTACTTCGCGGCTAACAAATTTCGCCTTGTTGTTCTCGATCTTGAACGCGTCGAGATATTTCCCGACCAGGAACAGCCGGCTCTCGCCGGCGTCGATGTGCGAATTGATGCCGTCCAACAGGTTTTGGTAGACGATCACTGAGCTTACCGCTTTGGCCGAATGCGTCTGCTCATCGACATCGACGGTATAGACGGAGGTGTGGCGGGTCAGCGGTGAGTGGTCGGTGTTGTGCTTGGGCAACAGCTTGACCAGACTTGCCAGGCCCTCGCGGTCCAGCGCCAGGTAGGTCACGTCCTTATTGATTTCAGGACTAAAGGCGCGAATGGCATATTGAAAACCATCATCGCAGTGTGCCAGCCACTCATTCCAGTCCTGTCGATCGAGCAGGATGGTGGAACGATAGATCGTGTCACGAACGAGTGCGGCGGCGTCCACGTTTGGTCTCCCATTTGGATGCTTTTCCACCGACCGCGCCGCGCGAGGCCGGCCCGCGCAGCGCCGACTTGCCGAAGCAAGAACTCGACAGCGGGATTCGGTCCGCCGTGCGAGTTCGCGATTATTCCGCAGCAACCGACATCGGTTCTGCGTAAGGCAGATCGGGATTGTTCGGCTGCCGGTTCATCCACCGGCCCCACTCTTGATAGTAGTGCCGCATGCCGTTCTCGTCGTGAATCGTCTGGTTTTCATGACGGCCATGAAGGATACGGCGAGGCTCCGACCCGGGCCGCATCGTGGTGCCCTGGCCCTGCACGCCGAGCAGATCCTCGTGCAAGTTGCGGCCGAATGGACCCCAGATCGAGTTGTGGTGATTGACTCGGGTCTGGCGCTCCTCCGCGGTGTCACGCTTGAGCCCCAAGCCGCGGAATTCGATCATCACCTTATCCGGCGCAAGCGGGGTAACGACATCGCAACGCAAGGCCGAACCGCGCAAGTTGAAGTTCATGCCAGGGAACATGTCGATCATGTACCACTGGTTCGGCGGCAGATATGGGAATGACAAGGCGGCGCGGCTCTGGAAGCCTTCATAATTTTCGTATTTGACCTCAAACGTGCCGACGACGATGTGGCCGTGTTCGAACGCTTCGTTCTTGCGCGCGAAATAAGCGTCGTTAAAGCCAGTCACGCGGTTATGGTAGTGCATGAAGTCGTGATAGAACTCGCAATTGGTATCGTGCCACAGCTTGTAGTTCGCGCTCACGATGGCCTTGTGATAGTGGAAGACCTCGAGCGGCTCGGCTTCCAGTGTCTTGCGCAGACAGGTAAAGGCCGGACCCGCCCAATCTTCCAATGATACTTGCGGATTGTCGTCGAGAGTCACCCAGACGAATCCGCCAAATTTCACCTCACAGCGCAAGCGGCGCAAGCCGACGTCTTCTTTGCGTAGCCGTTCCTGGTAGCCTTCCTTCTCGCGGCTGATGTAGACGCAATTGCCACGCAGGTCGTACTGCCAGGCGTGGAACATGCAGGTCATCCGCTTGGGATTGCCCGAAGGCTGTCCCTCCAGGAAGCTTCCCGAAGGCCGGCGCTCGATGATCATGCCGCGGTGCGGGCAGACATTAAGGAAGGCGCGCACCTCGTTGTCGGGACCGCGGCATACGATGATCGGCTCGCGGGCAATGGTCGTGGTGCGGAAGTCGTAGGGGTTGGCCAGCTCCGATTCGTGGCAGATCGGAATCCAGGCCTTTTTGAATATCTTCTCGAGCTCTTCCTCGAAGATGCCCGGATCGGAATAGATGCGGCTGTCCACCCACTCGTTTGGCTTTAGGCCGGGCTCCGCCAGCCATTGCCGGTGATTCTTCGCTGCCACGGCGTTTGCTCCTGCGAAATGCGTGACGGATCAAACTTTATCTACAACCAAAAACTGAACATTCTATAGGCTAAAATGGCTCCGTAGGCCACAAATGCCAGAGCGGGGAAATCGAATTTTCTTATCTATCAATAGATTCAGCGATAGCAGTTCAAAAACGGCCGCATCGATGATTTTGGTGTGGGCATGGGCTCCGAACGTCGGGCGGCACCATTAGGACAACCTATCGTACCATTTGCAGTAACTATTTTACAGGCATCCGCTAAGCCGTTGCCATTGCTAGGTGCCGATATCCGGCACCACGATCAATGCAGGCGCGCCAAACGGTGACTTTCTTTCACAAGGCAGCGGTGGGCGGGCGTCAATCGCAAGCCTCCAACCGGCTAAGCGGGAAAAAACGCATCGAGCCGGTGCATCCGGCTGCTGCGGGGCCGTTCTCTGAAAGCGCGCGCGGCGGTATAGTGCGGTTACTCTCGTCGTGGAGGCCGGCCGAGCGGAACTGAACGAAGACCACAGCGGTGGGAGCTTTGCAGTTTTTTGCGAAAAATCAGTCTTTCAGGGGAGGTTGCGATGACACGGATCTACGACAGTGACGCAACAAGGAAATGCCAGGCTGCCGCGCCGCTGTTCGGCACATTATTGGCATTTGTGATCTTTACCGCGGGTCTTTTAGGCGCGGCGCCGGTGCGCGCTGCTGCGGAGAAAGATTACGGCAAACAAGGCGACGCCATCGACCTCGTCATCGGGTACCAGCCCTATTACACCGAATCGTGGTCCGGCCTGATCATGCGGGACAAGAAATTCTATGAAAAATACCTGCCGAAGGGATCGACAGTAAACTTCCAGGTCGGCCTGCAAGGCGCGATCATCGTGAATGGGATGCTCGCCGGCAAAGTCGATATCGGTTACGTCGGCGATATGCCGGCCATCGTTTCCACCAGCCACGCCGATGTGCGTGACATTCGGATCGTCTCGGTGCTCGGGGTCGGCTACGACCAATGCAATGTGTTCCTGGTGCGGACCGACGCTCCCGAGTTTAAATCGCCGGAAGAAGCCATCAAATGGCTCGACGGCAAGACCGTTGCGGTGCCAAAAGGCAGTTGCACCGACCGATTTGCCCAAGCGGTCTTCAAACGCTTCAACATCGCGCCGTCCGAATATCTCAATCAGAGCATCGAGGTGATCACCAGCGGCTTTCGCGCCAACAAGCTCGACGCTGCGGTGATCTGGGAGCCGACGGCATCTCGCCTCATTCTTGAGAAATTGGCGCGCAAAGTGGCGACCGGTGCCTCGGTCAATGAACGCGACGGCGGCTTCATGGTCATGCCGCAAGCGCTCATCGCCCAGCGCCCGGACATCGTAAAGGCGTGGCTGCAAGCGGAATTGGACGCCGAGACTTACTTCGCCGATCCGAAGAACGCCATGGAAATTGCAAGCATGGCCACATCGCAAACCACCGGCTTCCCGCAAAAGGCGCTTTGGGAATCCGCCTTCGGCACCACGTCGAAAGCGAGCGGCGGCACTGATACGCGAATCACGCTGGCTTACGGTTTCACGCCGGATGCGACGGAGCTCATCCAAAAGGCGTCGAAGTTCCTGGTCGAGATCAAAAGTATCAGTGCCGAAATCCGGCCGGATGCGGTGATGCCGCAATTCACCGCCGAAATTCTCAAGGCGCGCGGATTGAGCGCGCCGGTCGGAGAAGTCAAAGCACTGCCGGATTCGGCCTATACCGGCCAATAAAAGCGGCCAATGTTGATCGGCCCATGATGACTGGCCCACGATGACTAGCCCACGATGACTAGCCCATGACTGTGCCGCACTATGCCGACCGACGCGGCGCTGCCGCGCGGCGTATGATTCGAACTTTGTCATGACCGAGACTAGTCCGGTTCAGGTGTTGAGAACCGACGTGCCGCGCGCAATCGCGGCGGACTCGCGCGCCGGAGCATCGCTGGCGTTCACGAAGCATCGTTTGTCGTTGTGGCTCAAAAGCCCGCGGCCTTATTTGATGCTGATCGGCTTCGCCGGGTTCCTCGGGTTTTGGTACCTTTCGGTCGAGGTCTGGAAACTGCCGCGCTTTTCCCAGATGCCAGGTCCGACCGAGGTTTTCCACGAGTGGTTCAGCAAAGATCCGACCTACGGTTTATCGATCTTTATTCCTGAATATTACATGCACATCTGGGTTAGCACCCGGCGCATCGCGATCGCCTTCTTTCTGGCAACCGCCATCGGGGTCCCACTTGGATTGTTTCTTGGCTGGTCGGAACGGTTCAAGCAATTCGTCTTTCCTGTTTTTGAGTTTTTGCGTCCTGTGCCGCCACTCGCCTGGGTGCCGCTAGCGATCGTGATGTTCAAGGGATCGGAGACGCCAGTCATATTCTTGACCTTTCTTGCCTCGTTCTATGCGACCGCGCTGAATACCATGCTCGGCGTCGAATCGATCGACGTCTCCTATGTCCGGGCGGCCAATTGCCTGGGCGCGACTCGCTGGCAGGTATTCCGGCACGTGATCGTACCCGGCGCGATGCCTTTCATCTTCACTGGCCTGCAAATTTCGGTTGGCGTCGCCTGGTTCTCCCTGGTCGCCGGCGAGATGGTGTCGGGACAATACGGCCTCGGCTATGTGATCAACACCTCCTACACGATGGTGCGCTATCCGACGATCATCATCGGCATGGCGACGTTGGGCCTCGTCGGCTACGTCACGAGCGCCGCCGTTCGCTTGGTGGGCGACTATTTGATGCAATGGCGCACCCGCGAGCTTGCGCTGGGAGGCGATCGGTGAGCGTCGAGCCGGCGGTGAGGCAGAGCCGTTCGGCGATCGCGCAGCCGGTGCGCCAAGGCGGCATTCGCATCAACGACGTTGTCAAAATTTATGGCGCCACGGATACCGGCATCCTCGCCGTGGATCATTGCACATTCGAAGTGCCGCCGGGCGAAATCACGGTTTGCGTCGGACCTTCCGGTTGCGGCAAGACAACGCTGCTCAATGCCATTGCCGGGTTCCATAGCATTACATCCGGCAGCATCTATCTTGACAACGAGATGTTGTGCGGGCCGGGCAAGCTCAAGGCGCAGCCAGGCCCGGACCGTATCGTGGTCTTTCAAAATGGCGCGCTGTTTCCCTGGAAGACCAACATCGAGAACATAACGTTTGGCCCGATCATGCAGGGCGTAATGACGCGCGCGGAGGCCTACGACAAGGCGCGCGCCATGATGGCCGACGCGGGCTTGCGCGGCATCGAGCATAATTATCCGGGCGAAATTTCCTCAGGCGTGCGGCGCCGGGTCGAAATCGTCCGTGCGCTTATGAACAATCCGAAGATTTTGCTTCTGGACGAGCCCTATCGCGCACTCGACTCGCTGACGAAGTCGGTCATGCATGAGGCGCTGCTCGAGGTTTTCTATAAGAATCGCGTTTCCATCTTTTTCATTACTCATGATCTCGAAGAAGCAATTTTTCTCGGCCACAAAGTGGTGATCATGACCACACGGCCGTGCCGGCCCAAGAAGATCCTCGATATCGATATTCCGCACCCGCGAGATTACAGCGTTCTAACGACCAAGCGGTTTCGCGAGTTCATGGAGGAAACCGTGGCTGCCGTGCACGAGGAGGCGATCAAAGCCTTCGCCGCTGGCGAGAAGGAGCGCTGAGCATGGTGGCGGCCGTGAGGGCGATATCTGGAAAGCTCACCGGGTTTGTCGCCGGCGACGACTTCTGGCGCGGCGTGGTCGCGATTGCAGCCTTCCTGATTTTCTGGGAAGTCGGCTCGCGCTCACATGCGTGGTTCGGATTTTCTTTCCCCTGGGTCTCGCAGGTCCCGGCGCCGAGCGCCGTGCTGCAGGCGATGTTCAGGCTTGTTCAGGAGCAGAGTTTCTGGACCAGCACGTTTCTGAGCACGCTGCGCGTCTTCGAAGGTTTCTTTGCGGCGATGCTGATCGGCATTCCGCTCGGTTTGGCTATGGCGGTCAGTCGGACCTTTTTCGGCATTAGTTTTCCAGTGTTCGAAGTTTTACGGCCGATACCGCCGCTCGCCTGGGTCCCGGCGTCAATTATTTTCTGGCCCACACAGGAATTATCGATCGCTTTTGTCACCTTTCTCGGCGCGTTCTTCACGATCGTCATCAACGTGATCGGCGGCGCGCGCGCCATCGATGTGCGGTATTTTCAAGCGGCGCGCTCGATGGGTTCGTCGACCTGGGACATTTTCCGCCGCATCATTCTACCCGGCACACTGCCGTCGATCGTGGTCGGCGCCACCGTCGGCGTCGGCATTACCTGGGCAGTCGTCGTCGCGGCCGAGATGATCTCCGGCGGCGGCAGCGCTGGCTCGATGGGTGGCGCGGCCGGTGGCGGATTGGGCTTCTTCATTTGGAACTCTTATGTCGGCGGCTCCTATACGCAGATCGTTGCCGGAATGATCAGCATCGGCATCGCCGGTTACGTATCAAGCGCAGCGCTGCGCAAGATCGGAAATTGGATGACACCGTGGCTGAGCGAAAATTGATCTAAGATGAATATGCAACACATGCCGCAACAAATGCCGCAACACATTCCGTCAACTTCGCCGCTCGGCTCCGTTCCGCTTACTGGAACGGGAACAGGCATGGTCGCCACCAATGTCACCAAGTCGTACGGCGCCGGCGAATTTGCCAAGCAGGTCGTGCAAAACTGCAGTTTCACCATCGAAAGCGGCAAGCTGACGGTGATGATTGGCCCGTCGGGCTGCGGCAAGAGCACGCTCATCCGTTTGCTCGCCGGTTTTGAACGCCCAAGCAGCGGCACGATCATGATCGGCGGCAAACCAGTTACCGGTCCCGGCCTCGATCGCATGGTCGTGTTCCAGGAAAGCGCGCTATTCCCCTGGATGTCGACCTACGACAACATCATGTTCGGTCCGCGCGCGCGCGGCGAAGACACGGCAGAAATGCGCTCTTTTGCCGAACTGCTGCTGCAGAAGGTCGGCTTGGACGGTTTTCGCAGGAAATATCCCTCGCAACTGTCCGGCGGCATGCAGCGGCGCGCTGAGCTGGCGCGCTCAATGATCAACAAACCGGATGTGATGATCCTCGACGAGCCGTTCCGCGGCCTCGATGCCATGACCAAGCATCTGATGCAGGAATATTACGCCAATCTCTACGAGGAATTTCGGCGCACCACTTTCTTTGTCACCACCGACATCGACGAAGCGATCTATCTAGCCGACCGCATCCTGATCATGACCAATATCCCGACGCAGGTGCGGGCCGTGATTGATGTCGATCTGCCACGGCCGCGTCACATCGAAGACATTACCGAGATCGATGCCGCCAATGCCATCAAAATGAAGGCGCTGGGTCTGTTGCACGAAGAAGCGATGAAATCCTTCGCGCGCGGCAGCAAGGCCGCCGCCGATTTCATCGACGCTTATTCGCGACGCGTGGTCAAGGAATAGGGAATCGGCGCCTTGGCAATTGACATCGCAATGGGGCAGGCATGACCGCAAAGATCATCGATGGCAACGCGGTCGCCCGCAGCATCCGGAACGAATGCCGGCAGCGCGTGCAGCGCATCGTTGCGCAATCGGGCGTGCCGCCGGGATTGGCCGTCATTGTTGTTGGCTCCGATCCGGCTTCGAGGATCTATGTGAAAAACAAGATCCGCGCCTGCATCGACGTTGGCATCCGTTCGTTCCGCTTTGATTATCCGGCCGATGTGAAACAGGACGAGGTCGTTGCCAAGATCGCCGAGCTCAACGAGGACCCGGCGGTGCACGGCATTTTGGTTCAGTTGCCATTGCCGGTTTCGTTCGACATGGCCCGCATCTTGCGCACCATATCGGCGGACAAGGATGTCGACGGCTTTCACCTTTATAATGTTGGTGGGCTTGTCGTCGGCGGCACGGTTTTCCCGCCATGTACGCCCTATGGCGTCCTGAAACTCCTGCAACACGAGAACATTTCGCTCGAGGGCAAGAACGTCGTCGTTGTGGGGGCTAGCAATATTGTCGGCAAGCCGATGGCGTTGATGCTCATGCAACACGAGGCGACCGTGTGCATCTGCCATGCCAAGACCCGCGATCTGGCGCAGTTTACGCTGCTTGCCGACGTGCTGGTCGTGGCCGCCGGCTATCCCAACCTCATCTTGCCGCAGATGGTGCGAACCGGCGCTGTTGTGATCGACGTCGGCATCAACCGGCTCGCCGACGGCAGGCTGGTCGGCGACGTCGATTTTGCCGGCGTCGCGGCTAAAGCCTCCTACATCACACCGGTGCCGGGCGGCGTCGGTCCGATGACCGTCTCCATGCTGCTGATCAATACCGTCACCTCCTGCGAGCGATGGCTGCGGCACCTGTCCATTCCGGTTGCGAAAGAACGCCTCGCCTCGCCTGCCGCTGGCAGCTAACGGTAACTGGTCCGCGAATTGCCGATCTGCGCCGGCCACCACCGCAATCCGGGAACAACGCTTGGCCTCCTACGTCCTCGCAATCGATCAGGGTACGACCTCGACTCGGGCGATTCTGTTTGGCGCCGACACCTCGATCGCGGCCGTTGCGCAACAGGAATTCGCGCAGCACTTTCCGGCCGATGGCGAGGTCGAGCATGAGCCCGACGATCTGTGGTCCTCGACCTTGGCAACTTGCCGCGACGCGCTTCACCAGGCAGGCGCCACGGCCCGCGATATCGCTGCCATCGGCATCGCCAATCAGCGCGAGACGACATTATTGTGGGACCGCGCCAGCGGGCGCCCGGTCCACCGCGCCATCGTCTGGCAAGACCGGCGCACTGCCGATCTGTGCGCGCGGCTCAAATCGGCCGGCCATGAGGCCGCGTTGACGGCCAAAACAGGGCTGCTGCTCGATCCTTATTTTTCCGGAACGAAGCTCGCCTGGCTGCTCGATAACGTTGCCGATGCCCGCGAGCGTGCCGCGCGTGGGCAACTCGCCTTCGGCACGGTGGATACTTATTTGCTGTGGCGGCTGACCGGCGGCCGTGTTCACGCCACCGACGCCACCAACGCGTCGCGCACCTTGCTTTATGACATTCACGCCGGGCGCTGGGATGATGCGCTACTCGCGCTATTTGGCGTGCCGCGATCTGTCTTGCCCGAAATTATGGATTCGTCGGCGGCGTTCGGCACGACCGAGCCGGAATTGTTCGGCGGCGCAATCCCAATTTGTGGAATCGCCGGCGATCAGCAAGCCGCTTTGGTGGGGCAGGCGTGTTTCGCGCCGGGCACGATGAAGGCGACCTACGGGACCGGCAGTTTCGTTCTTCTCAACACCGGCCGTGTGCCGGTGGCCTCGAATAACAGGCTCGTTACGACGGTCGCTTATCAGCTCGGCGGCGCGCGCAGCTACGCGCTCGAGGGCTCGATCTTTGTTGCCGGCGCGGCGGTGCAATGGCTGCGCGATGGTCTGAAAGTCATCAAAAGCGCGGAAGAGAGTGGAGCGCTGGCGCAGGAGGCAGATCCGTCACAGGGCGTCGTTTTGGTTCCTGCCTTTGTCGGACTGGGCGCGCCGCATTGGCGGCCCGATGCGCGCGGCGCGCTGTTCGGCTTGACGCGCGCAACCGGACCGCGCGAACTGGCGCAAGCTGCGCTCGAGAGCGTATGCTTTCAGACCGCCGATCTCCTCGCCGCGATGAAAGCCGATTGGCGCGACACCACCGGCGCAATGAAGACGCTCCGCGTCGATGGCGGCATGGCGAGCTCCGACTGGACTATGCAGCGGCTTGCCGACATTCTCGACAGCGCGGTCGATCGGCCGCAAGTCAAGGAAACTACCGCGCTCGGTGCGGCCTACTTGGCCGGCTTGCAGACCGGGTTCTTTCCTGAACCAGATCGCTTCTTGAACCGTTGGCGCCTGGAACGCCGCTTCGCGCCGCAGATGGAGGCGGCAGAGCGAGCGCGCAAATTGGCGGATTGGGCATCTGCAGTGCGCCGGTTGCTTGGCTGAAAAACAGCCGCTTTGCTACCCTGTTGACGTTGCGGTTTTGGCAAAACCCAAAATACTGCAGGAACTTAGATCCTCGCTGCGCGTTAATGCGAGCCGTAACGCGGAACATGGTGGACGTCGCGCTGGAATACTGGTTTCGAGCGCAGGTTCGGAAAGACCTGGCCACGCGAGCGGAGATCAAGCATGGAATTTAAGTTCGATGCACGCGAACGGCGACTTCGCATCCGCACGCTTATTCCTGCGGGTCGCGAGCCGAGGGTCTTTGCGCCGGACGAGCTGTTTCAGTTCGGCATCGAGGAAGAATATTTTCTTTCCGATAGCGAGACCTTCGAAGCGCCGGCCGAGACACCGGACGAGCTTTTTCAAGCTGCCGACTGCCGCACCACAGGCCGCATCGGGCGCGAATTCTTGCAAGCGCAGATCGAGGTCGCGACCGAGCCGCATGCGAGCCTCGACGACGCGCGGGCTGAACTCTTGCGCTTGCGGCAGAGCGCGGCGGCAGCCGCCGCAGAGTTTGGCTTGTCGATTCTGGCCTGCGGAACCCATCCATTGGCGCAATGGCGTCACTCCGTGCAAACCCCGAAGGATCGCTACGCCCAGATCATGGATGATCTGCAAATGATCGGCCATCGCGACCTGTTGTGCGGCGCGCATATCCATGTCGAGTTTGCCGAACCGGCGCGGCGAGTCGAGGTGATGACGCGGATGTTGCCCTACGTGCCGCTTTTTATCGCGCTTTCTGCTTCATCGCCGTTTTGGCAAGGGCGCATGACGGGACTGAAAGGTTATCGCCTCGCCGCCTATGATGAATTGCCCCGCACCGGGCTGCCCGAACTATTCCGCAGCGAAGCCGATTACGATGTCTATGTGGCCGCCATGGTACGGTCGGGAGCGATGCCGGATGCCAGCCACTTGTGGTGGGCGATCCGGCCTTCGCTGAAATATCCGACTTTGGAGTTGCGCGCCCCGGATTGCTGCACCCGCCTTGATGACACTATCGCAATGGCGGCGCTCTATCGCGTGCTCGCGGCATTTCTCTACCTGCATCCCGAGCACAATGCCGAGATCGATGTGGTCGATCGGGCCATTGCGGTGGAAAACAAATGGCGGGCTCAGCGCTACGGAGTACAGGGTACTTTTGTGACGCGGTCCGGCGCGATTACAGTCGCCGAATTGCTCGGCCGCGTTCTGGAGCTGACTGCGGTAGAAGCCGAAGCACTTACCTGCCGCGAGCATCTCGAACAATGCCGCGCGATCGTAGTGGAGGGCACGTCGGCGGATGCGCAATTGCGGGTTTTTACCGAAAATCAACGCGAGGGCGCCGAAATTGCCCTGCATAGGGTGACTCGATGGATTCGAGATGCCACATTGCTGGCTTAAACTTTAAACGATAATCAGGACTCGCCATGTGCCGCTGGATTGCATATCGCGGGAAGACGACTGCGCTCGAACATTACGTCACCGAGCCTGCCCACTCGTTGATTTCGCAAAGCATCCACGCGTTGGAATCCGCGGCCAGCATTAATGGCGATGGTTTTGGGCTGGGCTGGTACGGCAAGCATCCAGAGCCGGGGCTCTATCGCGAGATCAGGCCGGCCTGGTCTGACGAAAACCTGCGCTATTTATGCCGCCATCTGCAATCGCACTTATTCTTTGCCCATGTCCGGGCGGCAACCGGCACCGCAATCACGCGCGTCAATTGTCATCCGTTTGCCTGCGGAAAATGGCTGTTCATGCATAACGGCTTTCTCGGCAATTGGAATCGATGGCGCCGTCGTGTCGAGGCGCTCATTCCCGACGAACTTTATCCGTCGCGCGTCGGAACGACCGATTCGGAAGCAATTTTTCTCGCGATGCTTGGCGCCGGCGTCGATGATCCGGTTGCGGCGGCAAAGAAAACCCTGGCGACGCTCACGGGTATCGTGACGCAGAACGAACCGGGAGACCGCTTTCGCTTCACCGCGGCGCTTTCCGACGGGCAGGACTTGTACGCGTTTCGGTATTCGGTCAACGATCATGCCAATACCCTTTACTACCGGGAAACGGAGGGCGGCATTGTGATCGTCTCCGAACCATTTGACCGTGAC
Organism: Xanthobacteraceae bacterium; assembly: GCA_049650505.1. Classification (GTDB taxonomy): domain Bacteria; phylum Pseudomonadota; class Alphaproteobacteria; order Rhizobiales; family Xanthobacteraceae; genus BOG-931. Next base: position 1,070 of record JBASAH010000119.1, on the reverse strand, counting down.
GAAGACTGGGTAACGGTTCCCGAGGACTGCGTTGTCGTCGCCAAGGCCGGCGAGCAGGCACGGATGCTGCCGTTATTTGCGCGCCAGCGGGAAGCCGCGGAATAGCGCTGCTGCGCATTGCGCTCTCGCGCGGTTAGGGTTTCCAGTTCTTCTGCCACGCCGACGGCGTTTTGGCGTCGATCAGGATGAAGGCGACACGGCACGGTTTGGTGCCATTATTGACCCAGGCGTGATTGGTCGCCTGCTGCACCAGGACATCGCCGGCTTTGACATGAATTTCACTGGCATCGAGCAGCATGTCGATCTCGCCTTCAAGGACGATCGCATAGTCGATCGTCCTGGTCCGGTGGGTATTGGCGTGACGGGCATAGCCTTGCGTCGCGGGATCGATGCCCATCGCAAGCAGAATTTGGTGGTGATCGATTGGCGCTGCGTGCGGCGCCGCCGGAGCGAAATCAACAACGCGGAAGACGGTGCCGTTTTCTGGCGGCGGAACGCCAATCGTTGTCTGCGCGCGGTCCGCCGAGCCGGCGGCGTCCACTGGAAACTCGCTCGTTACCCAAAACAGAGTTATGCCGTTCGCGCCGCGTTGCTTCGCCGCCATCGCGCCGTCAAACAGCACCACGGCTTTGCCTTGCGGGTCGTGCCCAGTCACGATCCGCCGTGTCGATGTGATCTCCATCGCGATCTACTCCCCTTTAAGGTTGCTTGCCATTGCCGCGCGCATTAGTTTGCCCGAAAAGTTTCGCCATGAACAATATTGCGACTGACACACTCTCGGCCATTCCCTTAAGCGATCTGCGCGACGGCGGCCCCGTGCGCCATGCCGAGTGCAACGTGGAGCGCGTGCGCGCGTTGCGCGATGCTTGTCTTGCTGTCTTCCCCCGCGCCATCTTGCCTACCGTGCCGACGCTCGATTTGCTGTCGCGGCGTTGGCTTGCGCGATCGCGCTCGCCTTATCTGCCGGAAATTGCGCGAATAGCCGATGCGCTCGGCTTCTCGGGCGTGTGGCTGCTCAATGCTTCTTATCAATGGGGTTGCACGGCGCGTGCTTGTGACGAAGACGGAGC
>JBASAH010000118.1:0-1689 GCA_049650505.1 Xanthobacteraceae bacterium | reverse complement strand
TGCCCGCGGCCGTCAGGTATTGCTCGTTATAGAAGGCGACGACTTGCGGGCGCCGCTCGGCTTTAAGGTCGCGCTCGAAATCGGCTGGTACATAGAGTGCGGCAATCGCCTCGCCGGATCGTATCGCCCGCGCCGCCGCCGCAAGATCGCCAGCGCGTTCGACGATGCTCAGATTGGGAGACGCCGACACCTCTTCCACGAAGGCACGCGAGGTCGCAGATCGGTCCGCGTCGACGACGACCACCCCGAGCCCGCGGACGACCGGATGAATGAACACTGCGGTCAGGACCGCCAAGGCGAACAGCGGCACGCCGAAGATCAATATGACGGCCACGCGATCATGCAGCAGCCATCGCCATTCGCGCCGCGCGACGAGCCAAAATCCGGGCTTTGGCGCCGGCTTCATTCGCGTTTCCGCCAGTCCAAATAGGCGCTCATGCCCGGCCGCAGCTCCGGCACCTTGTCAACCGGGTAGGCGCGGATCGAGAACGTGCGTAGGTCGAAATCGCCGGTGGCCCGCGTGGCGCGCCAGCTCGCATACTCGCCTTTGGTAGCGATCAGCCTGACCTCGACGGTGATGCGGCGATCGCTGAGGGCTGGAATGCGTACATTGAAACGATCGCCGATCTTCAGCGTCCTGACCAGGTCTTCACGCAGATCGAAATGGACCCACACGTCGTCGAGATTGATCAAGGTCACCAGCGGCACGCCCGGCGAGACATATTCGCCCGGTTCCACGTTACGCTTGTAAACCTGCGAGGGGACCGGCGCGTAGACAACCATCTGGTCGATGATTGATTGCACGGCCTTGATGTCGGCGACGGCCTTGCCGACGGTCGCCTCGGCGATCTCATGTTCCTCTTTCGTATAACCGTTGACGGCCTGATCGTAGGCGGATTGGGCCTGATCCACGGCACGCTGACCCTCGTGCAGAGAATCGGTGACTTGGTCGAGCCGAGCGATCGGGGCATTGCCGTGCTCCGCCAGCTGGCTGACGCGGTCGTAGGTCTTCTGCGCCAGCACCACGCTCGCCTGTGCCCGCTCGAGCTCCGCCTTGCGCGCAGCAATCACCTCTGGCCGGGTGCCGACATTGATGTTAGCGAGCTGCGCCGCTGCGACGATTTTGGCAGCCAGCGTCTGCTCGTTCTTGGCGATCGTCTCTGGGTTGTCGATGCGCACGAGCACTGCGCCGGCGGCGACGTCCTGGCCCCGATCTACCGGCACCTCGCCGACCCGCCCATCGACGCGCGCCGCAATGTCGAACCGCGTGGCGTCCACCTCGCCCTGCACCAGCAGGGGCTGTGGCCGCACCAGATACCAGATCGAGAGGGCGGCGACCGTGGCGACCACCACGCCGACGATGATTGAGGGAAGCCGGGTGGATGCAGGCGGCCATTTCTTCGCCAGCGCGCTCGGCTTGCCTGTGTCGCCGTGAATCTTGAGCGTGTCAGCGCGTGGGTCGGGCGTCTCGCTTCGCGCTGACGGGGCTGGCGCTGCTTGCGGCTCATCCGTGGGCATTGCCATCGTGAACCTCCGGTGTCCTCAGGATTGCCCGGTCAAAGTTGATCGCTCTCCATTCGTAGGACTTCGGCACGCATAATGGGCTTTCTCCGCTTATTGCGCGGGCATCGGCATCATGTTGCTGTAACGCCGAGCCGGACAACGGAATCGTTCACCCTGCATAGCGTT
>JBASAH010000117.1:0-12334 GCA_049650505.1 Xanthobacteraceae bacterium | reverse complement strand
AAATCGGCCCTTCGTCCCCGGGCGGCGCGCCTCGTCATGGGTCGTCATGGGGCTCTCGGAGGAAGAATGTTCATTACGCCCGCATTTGCGCAAGGCGGCCTAGGCGGCCTGTTCGGCGGCGATTCGTCGACGATGCTCGTGCAGTTCATGCCGCTGATCTTGATCATCGTGATCATGTATTTTCTGATCCTGCGTCCGCAGCAGCAAAAGGTGAAACAGCACCAAGCGATGATCAAAGCTCTGCGCCGCGGCGACACTGTCGTTACCAATGGCGGCCTCGTCGCCAAGGTCACGAAAGTCGTCGACGACGACCAGATCGAGGTCGAGATCGCCGATGGCGTGCGCGTGCGGCAGATGCGCGCCATGGTGAGCGACGTGCGCGCCAAGGGCGAGCCGGTAAAGGAAGACAGCGCGGCTTGACTTCGACGCTCGCTGCCGCTGGGACGAAGCCAGCGGCAGCGCTGTAAATTAAGGAAAAGCCCAGTCCATGTTGTTCTTCACGCGGTGGAAGGCAGCGGCCATCTTGCTTACGGCTCTCGTAGTGTGCCTTTGCGCGTTACCGAATTTCTTTTCCGACAGCGTGATCAGACACTGGCCGAGCTGGGCGCAGCGCCACATTGTGCTCGGTCTCGACTTGCAGGGCGGTTCGCACCTGTTGCTTGAGGTCGACTCGGCGGCGGTACGCAAGGAGCAGCTGCAAGCGATAAACGACGACGTGCTGCGCGTGCTGCGTCAGGCGCGCGTTCCATTTACTGGTCGTGCCATCCGCGGCAACAACGTTGAAGTGCATATCACGCGCGATGCCGACATCGATTCGGCGCTTTCCAAATTGCGCGAGCTGTCGCAGCCGCTATCCGGTTTTGCCGGCAGCACCGGACAGCGCACGATTAACGTCACCGAGGGCGGCGGCACGATTACACTCAGCCCGACCGAGCCCGCCGTTACCGAGCGTGTGCGTCAGGCGGTCGATCAGTCGATCCAGATCGTCGAGCGCCGCGTCAACGAGCTCGGTCTCGTGGAACCGACTATTCAGCGCGAAGGGACCGATCGGATCCTTGTTCAGGTGCCGGGTTTGCAGGATCCGTCACGGCTCAAGGAAATTCTGGGCAAGACCGCAAAGCTCGATTTTCGCATGGTCGATGTGTCGATGACGCCGGAGCAGGCTGAACAAGCGCATCCGACCGATTCCGAAATCCTCGCCGGCGAAACACCAGGCCAAAAATACGTCATCGAAAAGCGCATACTGGTCTCGGGCGGCGATCTGATCGACGCGCAGCCGGGTTTCGATCAGCGTAATAACGAGCCGATTGTCAGTTTCCGCTTCAATTCTGCCGGCGCGCGCAAGTTCGCCGAAGTAACGCAAGCTAATGTCGGAAAGCCGTTTGCCATCGTGCTCGACAACAAGGTGATTTCGGCGCCGGTTATTCGCGAGCCAATTCTTGGCGGTTCGGGGCAGATTTCGGGAAATTTCACCGTTCAATCCGCCAATGACCTCGCTATCCTGCTACGCGCTGGCGCACTGCCGGCGCCGCTGACGATCATCGAAGAACGCACTGTCGGTCCCGGCCTCGGCCAGGATTCGATTAATGCCGGCGAGCACGCTGCCTATGCCGGTGCGGCGCTCGTGATCATTTTCATGTTCGTCACCTACGGATTATTCGGCTTGTTCGCCAATGTCGCGGTTGCGGTGAACGTCGCGATGATTTTCGGTGTCCTGTCGCTGTTAAGCGCCACTCTTACGCTTCCGGGCATTGCCGGCATCGTGCTGACGGTCGGTATTGCGGTTGATTCGAATGTGCTCATTTACGAGCGCATTCGCGAAGAAGTGCGCGCCGGCCGCACCGCCATCAACGCCATCGATGCCGGCTTCTCACGGGCGCTTGCGACCATTCTCGATTCCAACATTACGACGTTTATTGCGGCCGCGGTTTTGTTCTATATCGGCACCGGTCCGGTGCGCGGCTTTGCGGTGACGCTCGGCATCGGCATCATCACTACTTTGTTCACCGCCTTCACCTTGACCCGGCTGATCGTTGCCTACTGGGTAAGGATGTGGCGGCCCCGCGTCGTACCGATATAGCATCGCCGCAAGCTGTGGACTGTCTTTCGGAACGGTTCATGCCCAAAGTAAGAAGCCTCACCTGAAAGTATCGCCGTGCGCCTCCTTCGTATCGTTCCCGATGACACGAAATTCGATTTCATGCGCTTCCGGCGCATCAGTTTTCCCGTGTCGGCAATGCTGTCGATCGCGGCGATCGCGCTGTTCTTTCTCCATGGACTCAATTTTGGCATCGACTTTATCGGCGGCACGCTGATCGAGGTGCAGACCAAAGCGGGTCCGGCGGACCTCGCCAAGATGCGCTCGACGATCGGTTCATTGCAGCTTGGAGATTTCCAGCTTCAGCAATTCGGCGCGCCGGATGACGTGCTGGTCCGCATTTCGCAGCAACCCGGTGGCGACGAAGCGCAACAGGCGGCGGTGCAGAAAGTCCGCAGTGCGCTCGGCGATGAGGTGAATTACCGGCGCGTCGAGGTGGTCGGGCCGAGCGTCTCCACCGAACTTTTGGCCTATGGCACGATCGGGCTGGTATTGGCGATCTTCGCGATCCTGATCTATCTCTGGTTTCGTTTCGAATGGCAGTTTGCACTCGGCGCCATGATCGCCAACGTGCACGACATTGTGCTTACCGTGGGATTCATGTCGCTGACTGGTGTCGATTTCGATCTCACCAGCATCGCGGCGTTGCTCACGATCTTGGGATACTCGCTTAACGACACCGTCGTGATCTACGACCGCATCCGTGAAATGCTGCGCCGCTATAAGCGCATGTCGATGCCAGAACTGCTGAATGCGTCGGTAAATGCCACATTATCACGTTCCATTGTCACCCACGTCACGGTGGCGATGTCGCTTTTGGCTCTACTGCTGTTCGGCGGACAGGCTATCCACAGCTTCACCGCCACGATGATGTTTGGTGTCGTGCTGGTCGGTACCTACACTTCGGTGTTCATTGCTTCGCCGATCTTGATCTACCTCGGCGTTGGCCGCGGCCGCATCGGCGGCGCAGAAGAGCCGGGGACGCTGCCAACATCCGCCTCGTCTGCGCCGCTTTCGCCGCCGCAGCGGGCTAGAGTACGCCGCTAGTGGACGAGCCCCATCTGCCGCGGCAGGCGCTCGTCGACGCTCACGGCGCGGGTGGTTTTCGCTTCGCTGGAATGGCGCATCGGGGTTCGTTGCTTTGTCTGCCCGACGGGATTTGGGCATGGCCGGTCGGCTCGCCTGTTGAGATCAGCGGCGAGACGCTGTCGCGCGTCTTCGCGGTCGCCGCAGATTTGGATTTCTTCATCATCGGAAGCGGCGCCGCAGCATGGCGCCCACCGGACGTACTGCGCACGAGATTCCACGAAGCCCACATCGCGCTCGATGCGATGACGACTGGACCGGCCGTGCGCACCTACAACGTGATGCTGATGGAAGGCCGCCGCGTCGGCGCGGGGCTGATCGCGGTCGAATGATGCCCGGCGTCATGCAAGACGCGTTTTCTTATTGCGCCGAACTTGTTCGCAGTACGGATCGGGATCGTTTTATCGCAACCTTGTTCGCGCCGGCACAACGTCGCGCCGGCCTTCACGCTCTGTATGCGTTCAACCTTGAAGTAGCGCGGGTCCGCGATTTCGCGCGCGAAGCAATGCCAGGGGAGATTCGACTGCAGTGGTGGCGCGAAGTTCTTCAGAGGCAACGCGAGGGCGAAGCCAGCGCGAGCCCTGCTGCGGTAGCTCTCCTCAGTACGATCGAAGCTCATCGCCTGCCGGTGAACGCACTTTTGATGCTTATCGAAGCCCGGCGGTTCGATCTTTATAACGAGCCAATGGTGACGATCGCGCAGCTTGAAGACTATGCGATCAAGACTTCATCGGCGCTGTTCAAGATGGCGGCGCAAGTTCTTGACGCGGACGGCGCCGCCGCGGCACGGCCAGCGGGAATAGCCTACGCCTTGACCGGTCTTTTGATGGCACTGCCAAAACACACGGTGCGCCGTCAGCTCTATTTGCCGCTCCAGCTTCTCGAGTCGCATGGGCTAGGTCCGGAAGACGTATTTGGTGCCCATTCGTCGGCACCGTTAAATGCGGCGGCTGCGGAGCTGCGCAGTATGGTGCGCAGGCACCTTGACGCCGCAGCGGAGATGCTGAGCGGCCTACCTCAGCAGGCGCTGCCTGCATTTCTGCCCATGGCGCTGGTGCGGCCATCGCTCGATCGCTTGGAGCGATCCGATATTTTCGCTCCAAGCCTGCTCTCGCCCTGGCGCCGTCAGTGGCTGATGTGGCGCGCTGCGCGTAACTTAAAGCATCTCGCAAGTTGATCTGCGCTTAGACGGCTGCTAACGGCTCGGGCGTGCTGCCCCACCGCTGCCGTGTGAAATTGATTCACTTCAAAAACAGAGTCAAAAGGCGAAACGGTCGCGCAGGTTACGCCGCTCGGACACAATGCGAGACACGATCGCGCGTTCAGCCTCGGTATGGATCAGTGCATCAATGAGATCGAGCTGATTCATCGCCACCAGCTCGAGAATTTCGCTGCGGATTTCGCCTTGCTGGTTGCGCGGCAGAGACTCCACGACCTGCAAATGTTCAGGTTTTCCATCGCCGAGAATTTCGAGCAATTCAAGCTCGGTCGCGGCTCCTTCGACAAAGGCATAGAGACCGGTGCCGGTACGGCGATCGGGAAACGCCACAATGGCGACTTCGCGAACCAGTGGATGCGTGCGCAAGCGCGCGGCGATCACGGGCGCTTGTTGGGTGAATCGGATGCCGCGGCCCTCGCGGTCGGTGAAATTTAATCCGCGGGTGATCGCGTAATAAAGTTTTTTCCCGGTGGCCATCCATAGCCGGGTAATGAGTGTCTTACGCGCCAGAACGCGGCGCTCGGCGGCGGTTAACGCGGTTGGCGCATAGCGGCGCTTATGTTTGAGCAGATGGCGCAAATCTTCGTAACGGGCGAGACGAAACAATCGGCTGCGGCGGCGAAAGAACGCCGCTAACTGGAAATCGGTGAGATAGGCCCGCCCGTGCGCATAGAGCCAGTTCTGTTCCTTGGCGAGATCGTTATGCGCAATCCCGGCGCGGTGAAGAAGTCGTAAGGCGGCTTTCGCCGAACGGAAATAAGCGGCTTCGCCGTAAGGCTTCGCGATATGCAGCGGCACGCCATCGATCCAACCGCGCACCAGGAATTGCCGTCCGGCAAGCAATAGCGGCGGCGCGACCTCGAGCACGCCCGCCACAGCCAGCGCCCGCCGCTCGCGTCGGAATAGTTCTTTGGCCAGCGGGCGGCTCCACCACGGCACCTCGTCTAGGTGCCGCAGTACGGCATCGACTTCGCCGCGTTCGGTGTGAAAGCGCCCGCGCTCGATCGTGGAGAACACGTCGCGCTTAAGTACGGTCGTGGATCGCCACCGGCTTCCGAGTTTCTCCGGATTTTCGGTCATACCGATTTGTAGCACGCGAGCGGCTATTCCGCCGCAGCAGGAAGGCGGCCGAACCGCCAGTTTTCGAGATCATGGAGAGCCCGCGCGCAGAGCGCGCGCTTTTTGACATCCGTCTTCGCGCTGCCGCGCAAGCGGCTGCCCGAGCGGCTGCCATCGGCATGCTTGGCGGCATTCTTGTCTGCACGCTTGGCCAGCGTTGGCGCGAGCGGCGGAAACAATCCGAAATTAATATTCATCGGCTGGAAAGATCGCGGACCGGCGTCGATCGTTTCGATATGTCCTCCGGTGATATGGGCGAGCAGCGCACCGTGCGCTGTGGTCGGCGGCGGTGGAATGATGTCGTTCCCGAGTCGCTCCGCAGCCGCGAAGCGGCTGGCGAGCAGGCCAATCGAGGCGGACTCGACGTAGCCTTCGCAGCCGGTGATCTGTCCGGCAAAGCGCAACCGCGGTTCAGCCCGTAACCGCAAAGTGCCGTCCAAGAGCTTCGGCGAGTTGAGAAAGGTGTTGCGATGCAAGCCACCGAGCCGGGCGAATTCGGCGTTCCCCAAGCCCGGAATCATTCGGAAGATGCGCGCCTGCTCGGCATGTTTCAGCTTGGTTTGAAAGCCTACGATGTTAAACAGCGTCCCGAGCCGGTTGTCCTGACGAAGCTGCACCACGGCATAGGTTCTATTCTCGGGGCAATGTGGGTTGGTCAATCCGAATGGCTTCATTGGCCCGTGACGCAATGTTTCGCGCCCGCGCTCGGCCATCACCTCGATCGGTAAACAGCCGTCAAAGTACGGCGTTGCCATTTCGAAACCGTGGAACGTAGTCTTCTCGCCGGCGAGCAGCGCATCGATGAAATTCTCGTAATCGGCTTTGGTGAGCGGACAATTGATGTAATCGGCGCCGGAACCCGCCGGACCGACCTTGTCATAACGCGATTGAAACCAAGCGATATCCATATCGATGGAGTCGCGATAGACGATCGGCGCGATCGCGTCGAAGAACGCCAAGGCGTCTTCGCCGGTCAGTCCGCGGATCACATCGGTCAGCCCCGGTGAGGTCAGCGGACCCGTGGCAACAATCACGCTGTCCCAATCTGGCGGAGGGGCGGTAACTTCCTCGCGGCTGATCTCTACGAGCGGCTCGGCATCAAGAGCCGCCGTAACTGCTTCGGCAAAACCGTCGCGATCGACGGCGAGCGCGCTGCCGGCAGGGAGCGTGTTCGCGTCGGCGGCGCGCATAATGAGCGAATCGAGCCGGCGCATCTCGGCGTGCAAAAGGCCGATGGCGCTGCCCTCCGCATCGTCGGAGCGGAATGAGTTCGAGCAAACGAGTTCCGCGAGCCGCGCCGTCTTATGAACCGCGGTCGAACGGGCCGGCCGCATTTCATGGAGGACCGCGGGAACATTGCGCCGCGCCAACTGCCAAGCCGCCTCGCAGCCGGCGAGGCCGCCGCCAATCACATGTACAGGACGCAATCTATTCAGCGCTTCCATCGGGCCATTCGCCACTACACGACAATGTGACGGGAATAAATTAGGCCACGCGCCGCTCTACGACAACGTGACGGGACGAACACCTTAGGCCGTGGTGTTAACTACCGGACGATTTCGCGGCGGGGAACTTCCGCATGTTGGATGTAGCGAGGTCCGCGGCACACCGCCGGGCCGTGGCGGCGACGTTTGATGTGGAGATCCTGTCACTTGCGACAGCCAACCCGCCGTTTTGTCTGCCGCAATCTGAAGCCGCCTTTCGCGCCAAACAGCTCTTTCCGCATCTGAGAAAGCTCTGGCCGCTTTACGAGAATACTGGGATCGAATTTCGGTATAATTGCGAGCCGATCGAATGGTACCTAAGGCCACATAGCTGGGAGGAGCGTACCCAGTCGTTTCATCGGCACGCACTCGATCTCCTGGAACAGGTGACCGTGAAAGCGACCGAAGCAGCCGGCGTCGGTCTCGATGCGATCGATATGATCGTGACCAATACGATCACCGGGCTGGCAATCCCAAGCCTCGATGCCATGCTGCTCAACCGGCTCAAACTGCCGCCGACCGTCGAACGGCTGCCAATATTCGGACTCGGCTGCGGCGCCGGAGTTGCGGGCCTTGCTCGCGCCGCGCGCCTGGCTCACGCCAAGGACGGCGCGCACGTCTTGTTCCTCACAGTGGACCTCTGCAGCCTGTGTTTGCGTGTCAACGATCCGAGTCCCGCAATGTTCGTCTCCTCCGCTTTGTTTGGCGATGGCGCCGCGGGCCTGCTCCTGCACAATACCAGGAACGGCTCGCGCGCTGGGCCGCGCATCTTGGCGAGCGGCGAATGGTGCTGGCGAAATACCGAGCACATCATGGGTTGGGACATTAAGGATGACGGTTTCGGTATTGTGCTCAGTCCGGAATTACCGGCGCTGATGAAAAAAGAACTGGCGCCGGCACTGCAAGATTTTCTCGATCGTAACGGCCCGTCGCTCGGCGATTTCAACGGCTTTCTGTTGCATCCCGGCGGCCGCAAATTGCTTGAGACGATGGAGGAAGTGCTTGGGCTTACGCGCGACCAACTCGGGCACTCGTGGGAAGTGCTGCGCCGCTATGGCAACATGTCCTCCGCGACGGCGCTGTTCGTGCTCGATCATGCAGTGAGAACTGGGGCACGCGGCCCGCATCTGCTGGCGGCATTCGGCCCGGGTTTTTCCGCTTACTTCCTCGCGGTCGAACTGTGATCGATTTTGGCTGGGGCGCGGCTCTTCTTGCTTTTCTCACGCTCCAGCGTATCGCTGAATTGTGGTGGGCAAGACAGAACGAACGCCGGTTATTTGCGGCGGGCGGCGTGGAATATGGCCGCTCGCACCTTCCGCTCATCGTGCTTGTTCACGCCGCCTGGATTGTCGGAATGTGGGCATTAGCTTATGATCATTCCGTCAATCTGTTCTTTTTGGCTTTGTTTGTTGCTCTGCAAATCGCACGATTTTGGGTCTTGCTGACCCTGGGGCGTCGCTGGACGATACGCATCATCGTGGTGCCCGGCGAACGCATGGTGGTGCGTGGCCCTTACCGATTTCTAAGTCATCCGAACTATGCAGTTGTCGCCGGCGAGATTGCAGCTGTGCCGTTGGCGCTCGGCCTGCCGATCTATGCGCTGGTCTTTTCTCTTCTCAATGCCGCGGTTCTGGCGATCCGCATCTCGGCGGAAAATGCCGGGCTCGGGGCGCTCGCCTCCGACCGATCCCGGTAAAACAATCGCGCTGTTGGCGAGCCATGGGGCCTCTGCTATAGCAGCGCGAGTCTGTAGCATCGCAAGTCCATAGCATCGCTAGTCTATGGCCCCGCACGCGCATCGAGAGGCCGCGGCTCATGTCAGTCGATTCCGAAACCGTTCGCCGTGTTGCGCATCTGGCCCGAATCGCTGTCGCCGAGGGTGAGCTACAAAATCTTCGCGGCGAGCTCAACGCGATTCTGGCCTTTGTCGAACAGCTGGCGGAAGTCGACATAGCGGGCGTCGAGCCGATGACCTCGGTAACGCCGATGGCGTTGAAGACTCGGGAAGACAAAGTCACCGACGGCGGTATTGCCGACGCGATCGTCGCCAACGCGCCGGCGCACGAACATCACTTCTTCCTCGTTCCAAAAGTGGTGGAATAGATTGATGTGCCTAGCTTGTGAACAAGATGCAATCTGGCTCCAGTATTTGGAGAGTCAGGGCCTGCTCAAGCCGGATGACCCGGCCGCCGTCGAAGCGCTGTTTGCTGGATTTCCAGTGCAGCCATTGCCGATGCAGTCGGAAGTGGCTGTCAAAGTACAGAACGATGCCTCCCCGGCGGCCGAACCAAACCCGTTCTTCTGCGACGATCCACAGTCTGGATGATCGACCTTATCTCGCTCACGCTGGCGCAAGCGCGTGACGCGCTGCGCAAGAAGGACTGTTCCGCGACAGAACTGGTCGAAGCTTATCTCGCGGCTTTGGAAAAAGCGCGAGCGCTGAATGCTTTCGTTCTGGAAGCGCCGACGCGTGCGCGCGCGATGGCGCGCGTCTCGGATGAGCGGTTAGCAAGAGGCGAGGGCGGCCCGCTCGAAGGAGTGCCGCTCGCAATCAAGGATTTATTCTGTACCGAAGGCCTGCGGACCACGGCCTGCTCCCATATCTTCGATAATTTCGTCCCGCCTTATGAATCGACCGTCACTGCAAATCTATGGCGCGACGGCGCGGTGCTGCTCGGCAAGACCAATGCTGACGAATTCGCCATGGGCTCTTCGAATGAAACGTCCTATTACGGGCCGGTCGTCTCGCCATGGCGGCGGCGCGGCTCGACGACCAAGCTCGTCCCGGGCGGCTCATCCGGTGGTTCTGCGGCAGCTGTGGCGGCCCGTGTCAGCGCCGGCGCGATCGGGACCGACACCGGCGGCTCTATTCGCCAACCGGCAGCTTTTTGCGGCATTGTCGGCCTAAAGCCGACTTACGGGCGTTGCTCGCGTTGGGGAATAGTCGCATTCGCCTCTTCGCTCGATCAAGCGGGACCGCTTGGCCGCACCGTTCGCGATTGCGCGCTTCTACTGCGCTCGATGGCCGGCCATGACCCCAGGGATACGACCTGCGCGGACCTTCCGGTCCCAAATTACGAAGCCGCGATCGGCCGTTCGGTCAAAGGCATGCGCATCGGCATTCCCAAGGAATATCGCATGCCGGGCATGGCGGCGGAGATCGAAGCGCTGTGGCAGCGCGGCGCCGATTGGCTCAAGGACGCAGGTGCGGAATTGGTCGAGATTTCGCTGCCGATGACCAAATATGCGCTCCCGGCCTATTACATCGTCGCACCTGCCGAAGCCTCGTCCAATCTCGCGCGCTATGACGGCGTGCGTTACGGCTTGCGGACCCCTGGGGGAGACATCAGCGAAATGTATGAGCAGACCCGTGCCGCGGGGTTTGGCAAGGAAGTGCGCCGGCGCATCATGATCGGCACTTACGTGCTCTCCGCCGGTTACTACGACGCCTATTATCTGCGGGCGCAAAAGGTACGCACGCTGATCAAGCGCGATTTCGAAACCGCCTTTGCCGCGGGCGTCGACGCGATCTTGACGCCAACCACGCCGTCGGCGGCATTTGCGCTGGGCGAAAAAGGCCGTGCCGATCCGATCGAGATGTATCTTAACGACGTGTTCACGGTAACAGTGAATATGGCGGGTTTGCCGGCCATTTCAGTGCCGGCTGGTTTGGACAGCCAGGATTTGCCGCTGGGGCTGCAACTGATCGGACGGCCTTTCGCCGAGGAGACGCTGTTTGGGCTCGGCGCCGCAATTGAACAGGCCGCCGGATCATTTGCTCCCGAGAAATGGTGGTAGCGGAGTCCGTCGCCGCATGACGCCCGCCGCATTCAAGCAATCGCTTAACAGGAAAACGCCTCCGGCCGGTGTCTCTACTGCGCTGCAAGCGTTGTGGTGGGCAGCCGGCGGTGACTGGAACAAAGCACATCGCATCGTGATGAGCGGACATGACCAGGAATGTGCGTGGGTGCACGCCTATCTTCATCGCGTCGAGGGCGATCTGGATAATGCGGCCTATTGGTATCGTCAGGCGCGCCGCAAAGCAGCGACGGGTGAACTCTCGTCGGAGTGGGATGAAATCGTTGCCGCGCTGCTCCAGGACCGGCGACGGTAACAAAATGGGACGTCACTCGGTCCCGGCAACGCCCGCGGTCCGCACGATCTTGCCCCAGCGCAGCATCTCGTCGTCGATGAAAGCCTGTAGCGTGCCAGGCGGCGGGCTGGTCTGTGGCGCCAAGCCGAGTAAGATCAAACGATCGCGAATCTCGGGTCGAGATTCTACGGCGCGGAAGGCATCGTAAAGTTTTGTCACGATGGGGCCCGGCGTGTGCGCGGGCGCGACTACCATTCCCCAACCCGAGGCATCGAAACCGGGCACTCCGGCCACCCGCCATGGCCAGCACCACTTTTAGCCTGCGATGCAAATCTTCCCCCCGAGCTTTATTCCCGTGTGGACCGAGCCAGGGCATTGGCCCGCGTCCCACGACATTGAACAGCATAGTTGCGATGGCACCGTTAGAGCAATCGTGCCGCGGTGAACGTCATTTGCGAAGCTCCATCGGCCTGTCCAGTTGGCCGCCCGCGAGTTCGATGATTTGGTGGCGCCGCCGTGGCAGCGCCTCCGGATATTCGCGTTGAAGAAAGCCGATAAGCTTTTCGCGGAGCTCGGCGCAGAGATTGGATGCGTCGCCGACACTAGCTGCAGTGACGAGAAGGCGCAGCTCTATGGCCTCAGCACTGGTATTGGTGACTTGCACATTGACGAGCTTGCTGCCCGGCAACTCGGTTTGTCCGACCAGCTCAACGGCCTGGTCGCGAATACGGTCGATCGGCGCAGTGTAATCAAGGTAAAGCAGCACGCTGCCGACGTCAGCTCCCGCCTGCCGCGTCCAATTGTAGAACGGTTGTTGAATGAAATAATTGAGCGGCACGATCAGCCGCCTGAGGTCCCATAGGCGGATGACGACATAGGTTGCAGTGATTTCTTCGACCCATCCATATTCGTTTTGAACCGTCACGGCGTCTTCAAGCCGGATTGGCTGCATCATCGCCAGCTGAATCCCGGCGATGAGATTGCTCAGGACCGGTTGGGCGGCGAGGCCGAAAATCACGCCGGCGACGCCAGCGGATGCAAATAAGCTGATCCCATACTGGCGTACCGTATCAAACGTCATGAGGGCAAAGCCCAACGTCACCAAGACGACGATCGTGTCGAGCACCCGCACCAGCACGCGCACCTGCGTCACGTGCTTGCGCGCCAATAGATTGTCGGGAACGTCGATGCGGAAGTTGCGCAGATAGAGATTGGCGCCGACATGCAGCACCTTC
>JBASAH010000116.1:0-14420 GCA_049650505.1 Xanthobacteraceae bacterium | reverse complement strand
CCATTGCGGCCACCGCGACAAGCAGCACCGGCAAATAGACGATCCACTGATCGTGGACCGCAACACCGAGCGTGCTGCGCAACAGATCGGGCACCACAAGAAAGCTCGCGGTGAGCATGGCATGCAGCGCGAATATGCCGATATCGAGCCGCAACAGTTCGCGGTTGCGCAGCACGGCGCCGAGTAGGGCCGGCACCGCCTCGGCGTCGCGATGCACGCCAAGACGGCGCGGCGACGGCACCACGAATTCGGTAATCGCCATGCCTAAGAGCGCGAGCGCCACCATCAGCCAGAAGATGCCGCGCACCCCGATAAAATTGGCGACGACCGGACCGGCGAGCAGCGCGACGATGAATGAAGCACCGATGGTAACACCAACCATCGCCATCGCCGTGGTGCGGCTTTCCTCGCTGGTAAGATCGGCAACGAGCGCCAGAATAACCGAGCCGACGGCACCCGCCCCTTGCAGGGCCCGGCCGACGATGACGCCGCCGATCGAGGTGGAGACCGCAGCCACCGCGCTGCCGATACCGAACAAAGCGAGCCCGGCGACGATCATGGCTTTGCGTCCGAGCCGGTCGGACAATAGGCCGAACGGAATCTGCAAAAGCCCCTGAGTGAGGCCGTAGACGCCCAACGCCTCGCCGATCAAGTAGGGATTGGCGCCGGCAAGAGTGCCGGCATAGGCCGCAAAGACCGGATAGATCATGAACAGGCCGAGCAGCCTGACGGAAAAGATCGCGGCAAGCGCGGCGGCTGCGCGGAATTCTTGTCGTTGCATTGTTAAATTCGGACCGAAGACAAATTTACGGTTGGATCACTAGTGTCCCGATTCCGAAGTTCGCACACTCTGTCGGCACGCTCTCATGCGAACTGCGGAATCAAAGGGACACTAGCAAGTCTATAATTCCAGTGTGGTTTTTGGATTTGAAGTTCCTATGAGAGTTTCTGACCGAGCTGTAGGAACTTCAAATCCACCGTACTGGGAGGCTTTGGGCACTTCAAATGCCTTTGCACGGCATTGACGGTCAATTGGGCGGTCAATCGCGTCCGCTTGTCCGGGCGCGAACGCCGCGTTATATAGCCGCCAAATCCCTGCAAGAACCCCCGGCAAGACAGCCGTTGAGTTTAAGGCCATGAAAACGGAAACCCATCCTAATTACCACACGATCAAGGTCGTCATGACCGACGGCACCGAGTTCACCACGCGCTCGACCTGGGGCAAGTCCGGCGACACGCTGCATCTGGACATCGATCCGAAGTCGCATCCGGCCTGGACCGGCGGCCAGCAGCATCTGGTCGATCGCGGCGGACGGCTGTCGCGCTTCCAGAAGAAATTCTCGGGCTTCTTGAAGAAATAATCGGATTTTTACATCCGGCTTTTACGTGCCGGAGCGCCGCGCATTCGCTTCGAACGCGGCCTTGAGCAATCCCATTTGCCGCGAGACCGGATTATCGGTGGCGATTTTCGCCGCCGCCGCAGCGTGCATGCTGGCGTCAAGCCGGCGCACTTCGGTCTGCAGCTTGGCCGAGCGGGCGATCAGTTCTTGCAGTTTGGCCGGCAACAGTGCGAGCGCTTTGGCGTCACCCGGCTCGCACGCCGCCAGGCTGACCTTGGTTTTTTCCTTGTTGGCTTGCGCCAGCGTTATCTCGCCTTCCTTGACCGCCCGGTGCAGTAACAGCCAGGAGGCCAGATGCATCAGCCGGTTGGTCAGCCGGAGGCTTTCGGTTGCGTAAACCAGTCCGGCACCGCGCTCGAGTTTCTTTGATTCCAGACGGCCCGAACCATCAAGATAGGTCGCCGTCTCGTCAACCAGCGCCATGCCATCCCGAAACAGACTGGCAAACAGCGGGGAATTCGCCAACCGCTCGCTAAATGAAACCGCGCCCGGTTCTGCGCTACGCTTCTCGGACATTTACGCCACGCCTCACACCCGACGGTTGAGCATCGCCCGACCATCGGTTGCTGTCCAGCATCCTAAATGGGAAGTTTCCGACATAGTTGCCGGCCGCCAAGTCTCTGAAAACAATGGGGAATAAAAAAGGAGCCGCCGTTGCCGGCGGCTCAAGGCGATAACAGGGAGGCGTCAAACAGAGTGGACAGGAGCCACTCGATGTCCAGAAGATGGACGTTTTCTCTAATGAACGAGAAAGCTTAACGAGGGATTAAGAAATCATAAAAACTTGGCAAATGTTTCTAACAACCCGGCTTAAGCCGCTCGCCGCAATCCTGTTCGAAGGCCTAGAAGGCTTCACTTCTTGAAAAAAGAGTCGGCCGCCGATTTGACCGCACGCTTGCGCGCCATGTCGGCTTCGAGCCGGGCGATCTCCTCTTTCAAAAACGCGATGCGCTCGCTGAGCTCGCGCGCCGAAAGCAGCGTGAGATCTTGGCCGATCTCATGGGTGATCTTCTTTTTCGGCCGGTCGTCGTCATCGGGAGCGGGCATGCTTTACTCCGAAACGGTGGATTCTTAGCGGCGTCGATGCCGGTTGTCACATCGCGCCGTGGCGGATTAAGTCGGCCCTCGGGACTTCATAGAAGCTTATTCCAAGGGGTATTCATGTCGAAAAGCGATTTGCCAAAGTCGATGACCTGCATTGCGATCCGCGAGCCGGGCGGACCGGACGTGCTCGTCGCCCGCGAGCAGCCATTGCCGTCGCCTGATGAGGGCGAAATCCTGGTGAAAGTCATCGCCGCCGGCGTCAACCGGCCCGACGTCATGCAGCGGCAAGGCCACTATCCACCGCCGAAAGGCGCGACCGAAATTCCCGGCTTGGAAATAGCCGGCGAGGTCGTGGAACTTGGGCCCGGCACGAAGCGCTGGAAGCAAGGCGACAAGGTGATGGCGCTCGTCGTAGGTGGCGGCTACGCCGAATACTGCTTGGCTTTCGAAACCCACGCGCTGCCGGTGCCGGCAAATCTCTCTATGGTTGAGGCGGCGGCGATCCCCGAGACCTTCTTCACCGTCTGGCACAACGTGTTCGAGCGCGGCAAGCTTGCCGCCGGCGAAACGCTGCTGGTGCATGGCGGTTCATCCGGCATCGGCACCACCGCTATCCAACTTGCCAAGGCTCTAGGCGCGCGCGTTATCACCACCGCGGGCACGCCGGAGAAGTGCGAAGCTTGCCGCAAGCTCGGCGCCGACCTTGCGATTGACTACAAGACCGAAGACTTTGTCGCCTTGACCAAGCAGGCGACCCAAGGTCGCGGCGCCGACCTGATCCTCGACATGGTCGGCGGCGATTATGTCAGCCGCAATTACGAGGCCGCCGCCGTCGAAGGCCGCATCGTGCAGATCGCATTTCTTGCTTCGTCGCGGGTCACTCTCGATCTGATGCGGCTGATGCTCAAGCGGCTCACCCACACTGGCTCGACGCTGCGCGCGCGGGCCGTTGCCGATAAGGCTGCGATCGCCCGCGCCGTGGAAAACGACGTGCTGCCGCTCATCACTTCCGGGCGCGTAAAACCGCCCATCGATTCCACTTTCTCGCTCGCACAAGCGAGCGCCGCGCATGCCCGTATGGAGGGCGGTCAGCACATCGGCAAAATTGTGCTGACCCTTTGAAAATAAAAGACAATATCCTTGCTCCGGCGCGCCCTACGGGCTACTAAGACGCTGTTGCACGGATCTGGGCAGGCCGTAGCTCAATTCGGCTCAATTTCGGCGCGACCGTGGTATTTGCGGACCGGTGGTCGCGAATTCGGCGCAAAGCCCGGCGTTAGTCATTCCGGGGACACGTTATCGCCGTGGCGCCATTGCGCCGATTACCGGCACGGAGGGGTTTTTTGGGAGCTTCGCGCGCCGCGAATCAGGACGCTTGGAAGGTGCGCGGGCCAATTTTTAGCGCGCTATTGGCCGCCATCTTGGCGGCTTTGCCGGTTCTCTTCGGCAGTTCCGCCGCGCACGCGCTTGAAGCGGTCAATGTGCATAGTGATACGCCGGCGATCGATCTGACCGACGCGGTCGAGTTCCAGCATACCGAAGGCGATCGCATTCAAATTTCAACCGCGGCCGCGGCGGACGGCATTATCCGGCGCATCGAGGTGCGCGCACGCAATGGCGGCATCAACTGGGCGGTCTTTGCGCTCGCCAATAACGGCGATGAGCAAATCGACCGGCTGGTCGTGGCGCCGCATTATCGCATGGTCGGCTCCGGACTTTTGTGGCCCGATCTCGGTCTATCCCGCATCGTCTACATCACCCCCTCATCCGGCGATGCGCCGGAGCGCCAGGACAATGCCAGTGCCGACGTGTTCCGCATTACGCTCGATCCCGGCACAGTGATCACATTCGTCGCCGAGTTACACACCGAGCATGTGCCGCAGCTCTATCTCTGGGAACCCGACGCCTACAAGGACAAGCTCAACTCGCTCACCCTGTACCAAGGCATCGTCATTGGCATTGCCGGGTTGCTAGCGCTGTTCCTCACGATTCTATTCGTGGTCAAAGGCAGCGTGATGTTTCCCGCCGCGGCCGCGCTCGGCTGGGCGGTGCTGATCTATATCGGTATCGATTTCGGTTTCTGGCCGAAAGTATTTGATCTGTCCTCCAGTGCCGAACGCGTCTGGCGCGCCTCGGGGGAAGCGATACTCGCCGCCACGCTGCTCGTGTTCCTATTCGCCTATCTCAATCTCAATCGCTGGCATGTGCGCTACGCCCACATCACCGTTGGCTGGCTCGCTTTCCTCGGTGCTTTAGTCGCGGTGGCGCTGTTCTCGCCGGCGATCGCTTCCGGCATCGCGCGGATGTCGCTCTTTCTGGTCGCCGTGCTCGGCTTTGCACTGGTCATATACCTGGCCAGCCACGACTACGATCGCGCGGTGATGCTGATCCCGACCTGGCTTCTTCTTGTGGTTTGGGTGATCGGCGCGGCGCTCACCGTGCTTGGTCTGGTGACCAACGACATCGTCGGCCCAGCGCTGCTCGGCGGGCTGGTGCTGATCGTCATGCTGATCGGCTTCACGGTAATGCAACACGCCTTCGCCGGCGGCATGGCGAGCAGCATCGTGTCGGACGTCGAGCGCCGGGCCCTTGCGCTGACCGGCGCCGGCGACCTGATCTGGGATTGGGACGTTTCCGCCGACAAGGTATTCACCAGTCCCGAAACCGAGACCGCGCTGGGGCTCAAACATGGGGCGCTCGAAGGTCCCGCCGCCAAATGGCTTGACGTTTTGCATCAAGCAGACCGCGATCGCTTCCGCGCCACGCTCGACAGCGTGCTCGAGCAGCGGCGCGGTCGGGTGGTGCAGGATTTCCGCATGCGCACTGCCGACGGCCATTATCTCTGGTTCGCCTTGCGGGCCCGCCCGGTTGTCGGCTCCGACGGCGAGGTGGTCCGTCTGGTCGGCACGATCACCGATGTCACCGAGCTCAAGACCGCGCAAGAGCGGCTCCTGCACGACGCTGTGCATGACAACCTGACAGGCTTGCCCAACCGCGAATTGCTTCTCGACCGGCTGAAAGCGGTGCTCGGCCTCGCCAAATCGGACGCCGCGCTACGGCCGACCGTGTTGGTCATCGATCTCGATCGTTTCAAGCAAGTCAACGATTCGGTGGGGATCGCGGTCGGCGATTCGATCTTGTTGAACTTGGCGCGACGGCTGGGCCGCCTGATCAAGCCGCAGGATACGCTAGCACGCCTCGCCGGCGATCAGTTCGCCATGATCCTGCTTTCGGAACGCGACTCCGCCCGCATTACCGCGTTTGCTGAGACTATTCGCAAGGCGCTGCGCGCTCCGATCACCTTCCGCGACCGCGAGATATTCCTAACCGCTTCGATCGGGCTCGCACTCGGCGGTGGCGAACCGCAACACGCCGAAGACGTGCTCAAGGATGCTGAACTCGCGATGTACCACGCCAAGCGCACCGGCGGCGACCGTATCGACGTGTTCAAGGATGCTATGCGGGCGCGAAAATCCGATCGGCTGTCGGTGGAATCCGATCTGCGCCGCGCGCTTGAACGCGATGAAATCGCCATCCTTTATCAACCGATCGTGCGCCTCGAAGATCGCGCGATCGCGGGTTTCGAGGCGCTTGCCCGCTGGAACCATCCGAGAATGGGCCGGCTGTCGCCTTCCGAATTCATCAACATTGCCGAGGAAACCGGACTGATCGTCGAGCTTGGTCTGTTGGTTCTCGATCGTACCGCGCGCCAGCTCAGCGCCTGGCAGCGCACGGTGCGTCACCGCGAGCCGTTGTTCGCCAGCGTCAATGTCTCGTCGCGGCAATTGTTGCGTCACGATCTCATTCAGGATCTGCGTACGGTCCTCGCCCGCGCGCCTTTGACTCGCGGGTCCCTTAAGCTGGAACTCACCGAATCGGTGGTGATGGAAAACCCCGAACACGCCGCGCAGCTACTGCATCGGATTCGCGAACTTGGCGCCGGCCTCGCGCTCGACGATTTCGGCACCGGTTATTCGTCGTTGGCCTATTTGCAGCGTTTTCCGTTCGACACGATCAAGATCGACCAGTCATTCGTTCGCATGTCGGCGAAAGGCACGCGTCCGGTGATCCTGCGCTCGATGATCGCGCTTGCCCACGATCTCGGAATGGATGTGGTCGCCGAGGGCGCAGAAACGGATTCCGACGCCGTCGAACTGTTTCAGCTAGGCTGCGAATATGCTCAAGGCTTCGTGTTCGGCGAACCGATGAGCGCGGAGCGGGCGCGGGCGCTGCTCGAACCGGAACCCTCGAGCGTCAAGCATCAGGAGTCCGGGATCAGGACGAAGGTGTTCTGATCAGGAGTTCAGTAATCAGAACAAATCTTCTGATTACTGGTCTCTGACTACCGATTCCTGTTAAGCGTGCCCGGCTTCGCTCGACAGCATGCCGAGATCAATCCCGAGTTTTCTCAAAGCTTTTTCGTATTTGCGACCGGTATCAGATCCAAAAATAAGCTCGGAATCGGCCGCGCAGTGCAGCCAGCCATTGCCTTGGATTTCGGTCTCAAGCTGGCCGGGCGCCCAGCCGGCATAACCGAGCGCAAGAATTGCGCTCGCCGGCCCGTCGCCACGCGCGATCGCCTTGAGAATATCGATAGTCGCAGTGAGACAAATGCCGTCGTCGATCGGCAGCGTCGAATTTTCAATGAAGAAATCGGCCGAATGTAGAACAAAGCCGCGCTCGGTTTCGACCGGTCCACCGCGCATTACTTTGACACCACCGGCGCTCGTCGGCAGCCTTATGACATCGGTCGCCGGAATAACATTCAGCTTCACCAGAAGGTCGGAGAAATTAATATTTGCCGCTGGGTGATTGACGACAATGCCCATCGCGCCTTCAGACGAATGCGCGCAAACGTAGATGAGCGAACGGGCAAAACGATCATCCATCATCGCCGGCATGGCGATAAGCATTTGGCCGTCGAGATAACCTCGGCGTCTGTTCTTGCCGGATGTACCGCGCGGCGTCTTCATAATGGAAGGTTAGCCCATCGATCCGGAATTGCAAACGAATGGCGGCGCAAAAAGTTCACCTTATTCCCCTCGCCATAATTTAAGTTCATTCAAGTTCCTCGCGAATGTCGCGAGAAAAAGCGTTTCCCGGCGGATGATCGGCGCGCAAAAGTAATGCGACAGCCTGCACCGGTCGCGCCGCGTCGGTCACGATCATGTCAGTGGCGCTTGTACATACTTCGCCGTAGAGAACGGCAATGAAATGGAGTTACAAAATACCGCTGACGCTCCTGGCTATGCGCGCGCGCACCGCGTGTTCGATGCTGCGGCTTATCGCGCCGCTGCCGGTTGCCGCTCTGATTTGGCTGCCCGGCATTGCTTCCGCACCGGGCCAGGATGCCTCGAACTGGGATGCGCAGACCCACACCGCATCGCGGCTGATCGCCGGCGCCGCGAGCAAAAGCCAGGAAAGCAAAAATAACGTAAGCAAAAATCAAGAAAGCAATTCTCTTGATGGCAAAAGTGACGATGGCGCTTTTTTGCGCGCCGGAATCGAGATCAGGCTCGCGCCAGGATGGCAAACATATTGGCGCGATCCGGGCGATTCTGGAGCGCCGCCGAAATTCGATTTCTCCGCTTCTGAGAACGTGAAATCGGTTAGCGTGTTGTGGCCCGCTCCGCAGCGGTTTCCAGACGGCGCCGGCGGCAATTCGATCGGTTACATTAATCACGTCATCCTGCCGCTGCATGTCGTGCCAACGGACGATGCCAAACAGACGGCGCTGCGGCTCAAACTCAACTACGACATCTGCTCCAATATCTGCATACCGGTCGAAGCCGATCTGGCGCTTCGGCTCGCCGGCAACGGCACCGAAGACGCGGCGATCGAGCGCGCCGAGGTTCGGGTGCCGCGCCATGTCGCACTCGGTGTCTCACTCGGCCAGGAGCACCATGCCGAAGCGAGCCAATTGGGCCAAGCACACGCACAAGATACCCAAGGTGGCGCAGGCGCTAAAAGCGACGAGCTGGCGATCCTTGCCGTGCATCGGCAGCCGGGTGGTGCGCACGACCGCGTCCTTGTCGAGGTCGCCGCGCCCGGGGCCGCGCCGGTCGATCTTTTCGTCGAGGGACCGACGCCCGATTGGTCGCTGCCGCTGCCGCAACAGATGGCCGCCAATGGAGCGATCCGCCAGTTCGCATTCGATCTCGATGGCCTGCCGCCCGGAGCCAAGCCCGATGGCGCCGCGCTGACCTTCACCGCCGTTTCCGGCGAAGAAGCTATCGAAGTGACCGCCCATCTCGACTAATTCGCGCCAGACGTTAGTTTATGGCCCGCCGCGACAGCGGACGAGATTTATTGCGAAAACGAGAGGACAGGATCATGGCGATTAAGGTTGGCGACCGCGTACCCAACGGCACTTTTATGGTGATGACAGGCGACGGGCCGAAGCCAATGACAAGCGACGAATTGTTCAAGGGCAAGAAGGTGGTGCTGTTCGCAGTGCCGGGCGCCTTCACGCCGACCTGTCATCGCAATCACCTGCCGGGCTTTGTGAAGAACGCGGCGACGATCAAGGCCAAAGGTGTCGACACCATCGCCGTGACCGGCGTCAATGATGTATTCGTCATGGACGCCTGGAAAAAAGCATCGGGCGGCGAGGCGATCGAGTTTCTCGCCGACGGCAGCGGCCATTGGGCCAAGGCGACCGGCCTGACCGCTGATCTGAGCGAACGCGGGCTCGGCATACGCTCGCAGCGCTACGCCATGGTGGTCGACGACGGCGTGGTAAAAGCGCTCAATATCGAAGACGCTCCGGGCAAGGCGGATATATCGGGCGCCGACAATCTCATGAAGTCGCTGTAAGAAGTATCTTCCGCTCATTCCCGCGCACGCGGGAATCCAGACGCGACGCGCACTGGGTCCCCGCTTTCGCGGGGACGAGCGGCTTACCGCGGCTTAGTTACCGGCAGCCCCGCCGCGCGAATCTCGGCGATCGCCTCCCGCGCCAGGACGTCGGCGCGCTCGTTCATAACGTGACCGGCGTGGCCGCGCAGCCAGTGCCAGCGGATCTGATGCGCGTGCATGGCGACGTCGAGCCGCTGCCACAGATCGATATTCTTGACCGGCTTTTTCTCGGCCGTACGCCAGCCATTCTGTTTCCACCTCGCCAGGTAAGTCATCACGCCATCGCGGAGGTATTGACTATCGGTGTGCAAATCGACCCGGCACGGCCGCTTGAGCGCTTCAAGCGCGGAAATTGCGGCCATCAATTCCATGCGATTGTTGGTGGTGTTTGCCTCGCCGCCTTTGAGCTCTTTCTCGTGGTCGCCGAAGGCGAGGATAGCGCCCCAGCCGCCCGGCCCTGGATTGCCGGAACAGGGGCCGTCAGTGTGAATGACGACGTGCGGCAGAGGCGGCGGCGTTTCCTCGCTCACGGTTCCAGCCTCACGACTCCAGACTCACGGTTCCATGACCCCGTAATCGCGCGAACTTTTGACCTTCTGGTGGAAGCGCAGTTTGCGTGCGAATTCGCGCGGGTCCTTCGGCCGCACCAATGCGCCGGCTGGCACGTCCAGCCAGTCGACCAAGCGCGTCAGCAGAAAGCGCAAGGCGGCGCCGCGCGCGAACAGCGGCAGTTTCTCCCACTCATCGTGCGACAGCGGCCGAGCTTTGGCGTAATTGGCCAACAGCGCGCGTCCTTTGGTGACGTTGAAGGAATGATCGGTCTCGAAGCACCAGGCATTGAGACAAATCGCGACGTCGTAGACCAGCGTGTCGGTGCAGGCGAAATAGAAATCGATCAATCCGGACAGCTTGTCGCCAAGGAAAAACACATTGTCCGGGAAAAGATCGGCATGAATGACGCCTTGCGGCAGGCCGCGCGGCCA
Organism: Xanthobacteraceae bacterium; assembly: GCA_049650505.1. GTDB lineage: Bacteria > Pseudomonadota > Alphaproteobacteria > Rhizobiales > Xanthobacteraceae > BOG-931. The sequence continues at coordinate 4,135 of JBASAH010000116.1, read as the reverse complement.
ATCGCGTTCCAACACGGCAAGTTCGGCGCCGACGAGCGCTTCCAGATTGCGGTCGACCTTATGGGCGCGCTTGCGGCAACCCTCGTAGAGTTGCCGCCATGCGGTAACCGAAAGGGCGTTGTCGCGGCGCATCGCAAAATCCGCGCCGGCAAGGTGCAGCCGCGCCAGCGCCTCGCCAAGCGCCCCGCAATGCGCCGCGCTCGGGCGGCGAATCCACATGCCGTCGAGGAATGTAACGATCGCCGCCGGGCGGCCGGCTAACTTGCCCAGCACTTTGCCGGCACCGTTTTTCACCGGCTGCGGGCAATTGATGCCGCGGCTCGCCAGATGCTCCATCAGCGCGAGAAAAAATGGCAGATCGCGCTCAGCGACGCGCCGCTCATACAGCGTGAGGATGTAATGGCCCTGCGCGGTGTGGACGAGGAAGTTCGAATTTTCGACGCCTTCGGCAATGCCTTTGTAGGACAACAGCGCGCCGATGTCGTAGCCGGCAAGGAAGCGGCTTAAATCCTCCGCCGCGACATCGGTATAGACTGCCATGGAGATCCCCGCAAAAAAGCCGGCCTACCGCTTAAGCTGCGCCGCCACTGAGCCATCTTGAATAGCGCGCGTAAAGATCGACTGTTTCCGGCCCGCCGTCGCGATAGACAACAGCCGCGAGCGAGCGGCCTTCGGCATGAGCAAGCCGAAAAGCCATGTAACGGTATTGCTCGGGATAATGTGCGGTGTCGGCGGCCGCGAACAGTGCATCGAACGCCGGCGACGGCTCGACCGGATCGAGCCGGTCTCGCTCGTAGATCGCGGCGCGCTCGGCAATAAGCCAACCGTCGGCGCCGCGCTCGACGCGGTCGAGGAAACGGGAAAACGAGGTCAGGTCGGCCTCCACGGTGTCGAACTTCTGGCGCACGCGGATGATGACGGGCGTCTCGGCTATGGCGCGATCCTTGGCAAGCTTGATGGTCGGGGTGAACAGATGATGGCGCGACCAGGTGCGGCTCGCCGCAAACCCTGAGCGGCAGCGCTCGACGAATTGTTCGAACGGGCCGCGAAACCACGACACCGAAATATGTCCATCCGGCGTGAAGGTGCCGCGCAGCTCTTTCCATTTGCCCTGATCGCGATAGACGCCCCAGGCATGGATAAGCTCGGCGATGGTGAATTTGTCGGCAAATTCCATGCGCAATTGCCTCGCCTGGCGCACCATAGGATAGCGCGGTCACGCCACGCAATTGTCCGCTTAAGAATCGTCCACCGGCGCCGTCGCCTGCACCGAGCGCCGCGCCGCGAAGGTCGCATGCCAAGCGGCAAGAGATGGATGGCCTTTGCGCCAATCCTGATCAGCAAAACGAAAATCGAGATAGCAAAGCGCACAGCCGATCGCGATATGGCCAATGTTCAATGCGCTCGCGACGAGCGCTTCTGCTTCACGCTCCAAATTGTCCAGAACTGCCGCGGTCCGTACTGACGCACTCGCCAAATAAACGTCTGAAGGCTCGGCGCGCAGGCGCTCATTGCGCGCGAGAACCAGCAGATCCAAAAAGCCATCGCCCAGGGCCTGACGGCGCAGCGCGGGCATGCGCGCCGAACGTTCCAGCGGAAACAACTGCGGTTGGCCGCCGAGCGTGTCGAGATATTCGCAGATGACCGGAGAATCATAGAGCGCCGTGCCGTCGTCGAGCACCAGCGTCGGTATTTTCGATAGCGGATTGTCGTTCATCAGTTCCGCATGCGGCTTGGTCATTGCGGCGACCGTACGCACACAATCCAGTCGATCGACCAGGCACCGCTCATGCGCGACGATCATGACCTTGCGCACGAAAGGCGAGCGCGGCGACCAATGCAGCTTCATGGGGGATCCTCCGGCGCGTCAGTGCAGCCCGTTCGCGGGCGCGCCGCGAAATCTCATCCCGCTCCAACGCTCTAGCGGGCGCCCTGCCCGCGCATCGCATAGAAGGCGGCATAGAATTTCCTGCACGCCTCGGCGAGACCGTAGCCGGCACGCCTGCCGGGACCGGCCAGATCAAAACTGTAGCCGCAGTCGTCCCCCGAACAAGCGTAGAAACGCATTCCGCGCAGGGTCTCGGCGAACTCCGAATTCTCCTGGCCGCAATCGGGACAAATCATGACAATGCGTGCACTCGATTGTATTTGCGTGATGCCATAGTTGCGCATGGCGGTCGCCCCGTCGTTTCGCGCGCGAAGCTCGTTGGCGCGGCGAATCGGATGCATTCTATCAGACCATCCTTTCACGCCGGTTTACGACGCGATCAGCCTTCATTCTGCCGCTTGTCCGGCCCGGAGCGGCGCGGCAGTATGTGACGGACAAAGACCCCGGTCCGCCGGGGCTGGCTCCAAAGGGACATCTAGGCCGCAAATGTGGGGGCGCGCAGGCGCATGAAGACTATTCTCGTTCCGACCGAGCAAAGTCCGACTATGGTATCGGCGTTGGACACCGCTTTGCTGCTGGCGCGGAAATTCGACGGCTGTATCGAAGGCTTTCCGCTGCGGCCTGCCGTGGCCGATCTTGTGGCCATGGATCCCGACAGCGGCCTGACCATGGTCGCGGTCAAGGAAAACGATGCCGAGATGGTCCGCCAGGCGGAAATGCTGTTCCGCTCCTTCGTTGACAACGCCCGTCTGCCGGAAAGTAGCGGCAAGGGGCCGGCGTCGTTGTCGTGGATGTGGCTAGGCGATGCGCCGAGCGGCCACGATTTTGTCGGCAGCTACGGCCGGGTCTTCGACATTATTGTCCTGGCGCGACCGGGTGACGAGTGGCAAAGCCCATCGATGATAACCCTGGAATCGGCGCTGTTCGAAAGCGGCCGCCCGGTTCTGATTGCGCCGCCGACTTCGCCGCGCTCGCTTGCTACCAATATTCTGGTCGCCTGGAACCAAAGCACCGAACAGGCGCGCACCATGGCGGATGCCATGCCGCTGCTTCGTGCTGCCGAACGGATCACCATCTTGACGGTGGAAGGCGCTACGGTCGCCGGCCCGAGCGGCGAGCAAATGGCGCGCTCGCTGATGATGAACGGCCTCAAGGCCGAGACGATGACGCTCAAGCCGACCGGCAAGCGCAGTGCCGGCGAAACGATTCTCGCCAAAGCCGATGAGCTCGGCTGCGATCTGATCGTCAAGGGCGCCTATACGCAAAGCCGCCTGCGGCAAATGATTTTCGGCGGCACCACCCGCCACATCCTCGCCAATGCGAAAGTGCCGGTGCTCATGGCGCACTGATTTTTCCAACCAGCAATTTCGCACACCACCGATTTTATTGCACGCAACCAAGTTCATAGGCCAAGACTTCACAGTTCCTTGTCAGGTTTTTACCAGACGCTGTTGCCATTCGCCGATGCGCTGCTGCGTGTCGCGGTCGGACTTGCCTTGGTGCCGCATGGGGTGCGCAACACGTTTGGCTTCTTTCCCAATACCGGAGTGCGCGCGCTTAACCTCTCCGCTCTGGCGCAGCAGCTCGACCAGACCGGCTATCGGCCGGGAAAATTGTGGGCGCCGACGATTTCGCTCACGCAACTTGTCGGTGGGCCGCTGCTTGCGCTCGGTCTATTCACCCGGCCGGTCGCCGCGGTGGTTCTGGTGTTTCTGTTGGTGACAAATGTCGAGCGCTGGCGGGTCGGCCGATATTTTTGGAACCAGCTTGGCATGGAATATACGCTGATGTGGACGATCGCCACGTTCTACATTCTCATCCACGGTCCTGGACCTTATTCGCTCGACCGCATCCTCGGTTTGTAATGCAAACGCAAACGCCTATGCCATCCACTGTAGGCTTCGTCGACGCCAACGGCGTAAGCCTGCATTACGAGCTCGCGGGCAGCCGCGGCCCCTCCGTCGTGCTCATGCATGAACTTGGCGGCACGCTGCATTCGTGGGATGCCGTGGCGCAGCGGCTTGCCCAGTCCTTTCGTGTCCTAAGCTACGATCAGCGCGGCGCCGGCGCATCGGAGAAAGTGCGCCACGAATTCACCAATGACGTGCTGGTCGATGATTTCGAGGCGCTCGCTACCGCCGTCGGCCTGCCACCGCCTTATCATTTCGTCACTGTCGCGGCTGCCGCGACCCAGGCGCTGCGCTTTCTGGAGAAATATCCCGATCGGGTCGGCGCGCTCGTTCTATG
>JBASAH010000115.1:0-2117 GCA_049650505.1 Xanthobacteraceae bacterium | reverse complement strand
CGCCAGGGCGGGCGCTCAGACCGTCATCGTGTCTTCGTCGGCTGCAAATCTCGCGGCGGCAAGCAAAACAATTGCAGCGGCGGGTCCCGCGCCACTCGCCATTACTGCCGATTTGCGCACTCTCGATGGCTGTCAGCACGTGTTCGATAGCGTGAAGGATAGATTCGACCGTTGCGACATATTGGTTTGCTCGGCCGGCGCCACCCGAGCTGGCAACTTCACCGAGCTGCCGGATCAAGCTTGGATAGATGGCTACGCGCTAAAATTTTTCGGCTGTGTGCGTATGTGTCGGCTGTTTTGGCCAATGCTCAAAGCGGCCCAGGGTTGTGTCGTCAACATTGGCGGCGGCGCTGCACGCTCCCCCGGCGCTGACTTCTCAATCGGTGCATCGGTCAATGCGGCGATGGGAAATTTTTCAAAAGCGCTCTCCCAACTTGGCAAACGCGATGGCGTTAACGTCAATATCATCCATCCTGGCGCAACCGAGACCGAACGCTTCTACCAACTGTTGGAGCAGCGCTCGAAGGCATCCGGCAAATCGATTGAACAGTTGAAACAAGAGGCGACGGCCAAGGACGGTCTGCGTCGACTTGGACGGCCCGCAGACATTTCGGCCCTCGTGTTGTTTCTCTGTTCAGAGAAAGCGCGCCACATTCAGGGGACTGCGATCGCGGTCGATGGAGGCTCAACAGTTGGCTACTATTGAGCGCACCACCATGCCAGGCATCTTCACTCATTCGACTACTCGCCAAGCAAACGCAAAGTCTTGGCGGTCCTCAGATCGGATTGCATGCCGATGAGAAATCACTGTGGAAAGGGATCAGCGATGAAGATCGAACGTCACGAGACCGGACCGCGTATGAGTAAGGCGGTGATCCACGGCGATACCGTGTATCTCGCTGGCATCGTTGCCGATAATCCGAAAGGCAAAAGTACGACCGAGCAGACCAGAAGCATCCTCACGCAGATCGATAGCTTCCTAGCCGCGGCCGGGACCAACAAGACTAAGCTCCTTTCCGCCAATATCTGGATTACCGACATGGCGAATTTCGCCGAGATGAACGCGGTCTGGGACGCCTGGGTGTCGCCCGGCAATACGCCAGCGCGGGCAACGGTTGAGGCCAAACTCGCGTCGCCGGACTACAAGGTTGAGATCATGGTGGTGGCCGCGCGCTAGCTCTGTTGGCCCCGTGCAACGCAAACTGAAGCCCGTAGCCCGGGCGCGGATGACCGCAGACAAGCCTGCGCGCACTCGCCGCTCTGCTGAACAAATGCTGGTCGAGCTCAAGCGGCGGCTGCGCGAGATCAGCGATCTCAATGCGGCGGGCGATGTGCTGAGCTGGGATCACGCGAACTACATGCCGGAAGGCGGCGCCGGCGCCCGTGGCCGCCAGCGCGCGATGCTCAACCGGCTTGCGCACGAGAGGGCGATCGACCCGGCGCTCGGCAAGCTGATCGAGTCACTTACTCGCTATGGCGAAAGCCTGCCGTACGATTCCGATGACGCAAGCCTCATGCGAGTGGCACGCCGCGAATATCAAAAGAAGATCAAGATACCGCCGGATCATGTTGAGCGCGCAAGCGTGCACTGCTCCGCCTCGTATGATGCATGGACGAGGGCGCGGCCGGCCAACGACTTCGCGACGATGGTGCCTTATCTAGAACGGACACTGGACCTCAGCCGCGACTATTCCTCCTACTTTGCGCCCTACAAGCACGTCGCCGATCCGCACATCGACGACGCAGACGAGGGTATGACCGCGGCGGCGACCCGCACACTGTTCGGCGAGCTCAAACACCAGCTTGTTCCGATGGTGCAAGCAATCTGTGAGCAGCCTGCCTCGGATGACTCGAGTCTACGGCAAACTTTTGGCAAAGCAGCCCAGTTTGATTTTGCCCTGCACGTTGCGGAGTGTCTGGGCTACGATCTCAAGCGCGGCCGGCTCGACCTCACCCACCATCCTTTCTGCAGTCGGTTTTCTGCTGGCGACGTCCGCATCACTACACGCATCAACGAAAACGACCTTGGCGACGCGTTGTTCTCGACGCTGCACGAGGCCGGTCACGCCATGTACGAACAAGGTGTCGGTACCGAGCTCGATGGCACGCCGCTCGGC
>JBASAH010000114.1:0-1767 GCA_049650505.1 Xanthobacteraceae bacterium | reverse complement strand
GATTTCAAGGTCTGATAAGCGGCGGGGTCGGCGACCGCCGCAAAACGTGCGCCAAACTCGCGCGCCAGGCGCGCCAACGCCACGGCATCGCGATGCGCGGTCACCGCCTCGACTGCATAATGGTCGGGGTCGCGCCGCAGCAAGTCTGCCGTGCTGGAGCCGATCGAGCCGGTAGCGCCGAGCAAAGTGACTGTCCGGGGCACGCGCGCCGGGTCGGCTTTTGCAATCGCGCGTCTTTGTTTCATCGAAAAGACCATGACGGGGCTACCATAACAGCAGGCCCCGTGCGGAGGCAGCCATACCCATCCGCAGGGTGCCGATTAAAACCGCTGCCAAGGCAGCGAGCATTAAGCCATCGACGCGATCCATAACCCCGCCATGGCCCGGAATAAGCGTACTCGCATCCTTGGCGCCGAATCGCCGCTTGACCCAGGATTCGAGGAGGTCCCCAAATTGGGCCGCAATCGAAAGGATCAGAGCTAGAACTCCGGCCACCAGCGGTTGGGTTCCAGTGCTCGCATAGGCCACCGCGGCGCCCGCGGCAATCCCCCCCGCCAAGCCTCCAATCGCGCCGGCCCAGGTCTTTTTCGGGCTGACGCGCCGCCAAAGGAGCGGGCCTCCCAAAGCGCGGCCGACAAGATAAGCGAATATGTCGGTCGCCCAGACAGTTGCGAACAGGAACAGGATGGCCGCGACCCCAAATTCGGGATCGCTGCGCAGCACGATGGGACAAATCAGCACTATGCCGGCATAAACCGTTCCGGCCGCAGGCCAACGGGCTGACACATCGGAACGATGCGCAGCCGGTAGCACTGCGCTCACGGCGGCAACCGCAAACGTGCCGAGTATGACGACACCCATTGCCGTGTAGGGCATTGTTTCTTGCGTAAGGATGGCGGCGATGAACAGCGCCGCTAATCCCGGACCGAGAATGCGCCACCCGGCGGCGCGCGCCACCAGGACACTCCATTCCCAAAACACGACCGCCGCAGTGACGGCGCAGACTGCGGTGAAAACCCAGTTCCCCAAGTAAGCCGCCAGGATCGCAAGCGGCGCGAGCACCGCAGCCGAGGCGGTGCGACGCAGGAAATTTTCCATCGCTGCTGAACTGGTCTTGTCGCTCCCGCTCGTGCCGGGGTGGCGCCGGTTCAGATTGATCACGATCCCGTCTGCGCAATCAGCCCGCCAAACCGCCGTTCGCGCCGGCGGTATTCGGCGATCGCGCCCTCGAGCGCCGCACGGTCGAAATCGGGCCAATAGATCGGCACAAAGACGAGCTCGCTATAAGCGGCCTGCCAGAGCAGAAAATTCGACAGGCGTTGTTCGCCACTGGTACGGATGATCACATCGGGGTCGGGCAGGTCCGGCTGATCGAGATGCCGCGCCAAGAGATCCGGCGTGATGTCGTCAGCGGATAGCCGCCCTTCGAGGACTTCGAGTGCGAGACGGCGCGCGGCGCGCGCAATCTCCTGCCGCGCGCCATAGTTGAAGGCAACGACAAGCATCAGACCATCGTTGTGCCTGGTCAGGTCTTCAGCTTCTTCAAGAAGAGCGCGGATATCGCTGGGAAGGTCGTCGCGTTCGCCGATCACGCGCACGTGCACGTTGCTTTTGTGCAGCTCGGCAAGATCGTTGCGGATGAACCGGCGCAACAGTGCCAACAGATCGCGAATTTCCGACTGCGGCCGCGACCAATTTTCGGAGCTGAAGGAAAAAATTGTCAGGACAGAAATGCCGAGCTCGCTCGCGGCGCGCACGGTTTTGCGC
>JBASAH010000113.1:0-1934 GCA_049650505.1 Xanthobacteraceae bacterium | reverse complement strand
GGATCACACCCCAGCCCACCCGCAACAGCGGCATGCGTCCCTGCACCGGACGTTCGAAAGTGCGCGGTACCTCGGGCACGAGATCGGGAAAATAGGTCCTAATATCGGGCGGCGGCGTGGGCGTGGTATCGCTGGTGAGCCAAACCACGATGGCGCCTTTCTTACGGATATCGTCCGCGCTCACCCAAGGCGAACGCTCGGGCGCTGCATCAAAAAGCACACTAGGGCGGCTTGGCGCCGCCAGCGCAACCAGCGCCGCGGTACGCGGATCGCCGGTAACGATCGCCAGCGGCTGGCCGGTACGCCGTTCGAAACTTTCGGCGAAGAAGCGGCCCATCGCACTCGCCGGCTGGGCGATTTTCAGGTCGGTTCCTATCGCCCAGGGCAGCAGCAGGATTAATAAGGGAACGAAAACCGCCGGCACGATCAACAAGCCGGACCAGGCGAAGCCGAGCACGCGCTCATGGTAAAGCACGATACTGTCGCCGGCCATCATCACCACGAAAAGCCCCGAGAGCACGACGAGAGGCGCCGCGCCGCCAATCGGCGCCGCACGTCCGATCATCACTGCGACGATCGTGGCGAACAGCGCCGGCACAGCGGCTAAGATTTTGACGAAAGTTGCGGCAAACGCATCGAGCGGCTTGCGCACCAATGGCGGCGCCGCCATTGCCCGGCTGCGCGGCCAACCGCCCGCGAGCACAATCAGTATGACAAGCCCGGCATGAGCAAGCGCCAGCGCGATGAGAAGCCGCAGCCAAGCCGAAGTATTGTCGCCGGCGCTGTCGGCCTGCCGCATTCTGTCCAGCACAGGGTTAAGGCTGTCGCCGATGCCGTCGAGCCAGAACAGATGCAAGAACAGAAAAAAGCTAAGCGCGACGGCAACAATCCAGGGTTCGGTCGCTTCAAGTGCAGCGCGCCCGCGCTCGGTCAGCGCAGTAAATAGGGCGAGCGTGCCTAGCAGGATCAGCGCCGCGTCCGTGGTGAGCAAAATAAGCGCCGCCGCGGTACCCAGCGCATACCACGATCGTTTATTGCCCTGCACCACGGCTTGCCAGTAATGCAGCAGGACAAGCGCCCATAGCGCCATCGTCAGGATCGCCGGACCGAAATCGGGCGACGGCACTGTCAACAGTGCGATGCCTACCATCAGCAGCACCGCGATGGCCGCATGCGTCGGCCCGACAATGGCGCAGCCCAGCGTGAACACGCACCAATAGGCGACCACCACGCAAATTTGCGCCAGCAGATAAACGGCGAAGAATCCGCCGACACGGAATACGATTTCGCCAAGCCAATAAGCGAGCGGCGGACCGACGCCGCTATTGAAACGGAATTCGTGGCCGATCGCGAGGAGCTGGGCCAAGTCGCCCGGCGGCGCAAAATAGAATGCTGCCGGTACAACGAACCATATTGCCGCTTGTGCCAGCGCAGCAAACCAGAACACGAGCTGCGGCCGTGAGCGCAGCAGTTCAAGATAAAGCGGGACGTAGAACATCGAGGAGGACCCAGTCGCGGCGGCTGGCGAGACTATAGCGGCAATACATCGCCGATTGCGTCATCGGCGTCAGCGCCCAATTCGCCCAGGTCGCCCAGCGCGACGGCTACCGGCGAAAAAGACCGGCGATGATGGATCGTCGGACCTAGCCGGTCCAGAGCTTCGAAATGTTCGGGCACGCTATAGCCCATGTGCCGTTCGAAGCCATAGCCGGGATGGGCGGCCCCGAGGCAGGCCATCAGCCGGTCTCGCGTCACCTTGGCGACGATCGATGCAGCCGCGATCGAGGCGACAAGCCCGTCGCCGCCAATCACGGCTTGGCAGTCGCAACCGGAATCGATGCGATCGCGGCCATCGACGAAGACGAGCGCCGGCTTCACCGGCAGCGCGGCGACAGCGCGCGCCAGCGCCCACAACGAGGCGCGTAGGATATTGT
>JBASAH010000112.1:0-2033 GCA_049650505.1 Xanthobacteraceae bacterium | reverse complement strand
CTGCAGTGGTCGGTGCTGATGGTGCGGCGGCAGTGCCCGCCATGCACTGTTTGCTGAAATCGCGGTATTTCATGCCGCCGGTCTGTTTCGCGGCCTTCATCTGGTCCCATTCGGCGGCGCATTCCTTCATGGTCTTGGCCTGCGCCGGCGCGATAACGCCAACGGCGAAAACCGCCGCGCATAATCCCGACGCAATCAAATAACGGCTCTTCATGACGCATCTCCTGTGCAAGGTCTTGTGCAAGAACATGTGAAGGCGCGCAAACGCGCGCCCCGCTGACTAATCAAGGCGAGGGAGTGAACTTACGACGCGGTGGCGTCGGAGAGGCATTTCTTGGTGAAGCTCGTCTCCGCGGCGCCATGCAGCTTTTGCGCTGTCGCCTGGTCCTTGCAGCACTTCTTGGCGAAGCTCGACAAAGCGGCGCCGTGCAGATTCTTGCCGGTCGCCTGCACCTTGCAGCTATCCTCGGCAAAGGCTGTGGTGGCAAGGCAAAATGACGCGAATACGATGGCGATCGATTTCATTTTGGTCTCCGTCTCTCTTTATTCCCCCGATGCAAATTTGTCGCCGCCGCTGACGGGCGGTGCGGCCAAGCGGTCCGACTATTTCGATTGCAGCGTGCCGTTCGGGCTCGCTTTGTCGACGATCTCGGGCAGGTATTGCGCCAGCAATTTCAGCGTCGCGTCGACCGGCAGCCCGAGATGCTGAGCGAATTCCTGAACCTGAGCGTTGCCGAGGATGGCTTTGAGATGGTCTTCGCTGATCGGAAGATTGGCGCCGGGGCCGAGCCAGGATTGCACCTGGCTATTGAGGCCGCCCTTCTGCAGCGCGGCGACCAGACCGTTGAGGTCGTGGTACTGCGTCTTGGCCAGGACCGCATTGATGGCGACGGGCAAGGCGGCGGCTTCGACTTCACCCATCGCGCCCTTCAGCGCGGCGCCGATATTGAGGTTGTCCAACAGGCCCATGACGGCCCTCCATGCGAAAAACATTCAGCCCCGCGTGGAGTGCCCCTCACCGCAAGCCTAATCGAACGCCGCAGGCCGCACCAGAGGTTCTTCGAGCGTTGCTCATTCCCGCGGAGGCGGGAATCCAGAGGATTGCAGGAGCCAGTGAATCATTGCAGCGGCTAGCCGGCCGCCGGGCGCAGCAGACCGGGCGCAACGCGCGCGGCGAGCAGACCGCAGCCGGCGATGACCGCGAGCACGAGCGAAATCAAAACATTGTAGCCGGCGAGCGAGAGACCGAGAAAGCGCCACGCCGCCTCGTCGCAGCGCACCACATGAACGCCGTGGAGCTGATCGAGCAGCGAGCCGCCGGTGCGCAGATCGGTCAGGGGACCGGAGCAATCGGCCGGCCCGGTCCACCAGTGCCACTCCACGCCGGCGTGATAGACGCCGAGCACGATATTGCAACAGGCGGCGATGAGGATGGCGGCAAAACCAACGATCAGAAGCTTGCGCGGCGCGCGCGCCAAAGCTGCGATTCCGAGCAACAGCGAAAGCGGAACGATGACATGATACGGGATGCGCTGCTCAAGACAAAGCGGGCAGGGCGCAAGCTTGAGCACATATTCGAAGAACCAGGCGCCAGCGAGCGTCGCCAAGCTGAGCACGAACGCCGCGCCGGCCGCGGCTGCGGCGGGTTCGGCGGTAATCCGATCGGTCCAGCTTGATTTCATCTTCGCTGCATATCCGCTTTATGGCCGTCGTTTGGCCATCGCTTGCCATTGCGCGACTATATAGAGTAGCAAACTTTGGTGCGCATGATGGCCAGAAAACGGCTTGCACTTCTCGGATCAAGTCCGCGAGCAAGCTTTTCGGGATCATGCGCCAGGCCCGTGTGGCGGAACTGGTAGACGCGCACGACTCAAAATCGTGTTCCGCAAGGAGTGTGGGTTCGATTCCCTCCACGGGCACCAATGCTTTTGCTGAAAATGTCCCGCCCAAGAAGCGAGAATCAAACCGGGTGAGTGCCACGGGACGCCGGCCGGCAGTCGATTGCCGCGCGCAAGCTCTGATGTTGCCCACAA
>JBASAH010000111.1:0-23459 GCA_049650505.1 Xanthobacteraceae bacterium | reverse complement strand
TCGTATCCTCCCGAGCGTCCGATCCCACCAATTCGGATTGGTGACGATGTCGGCGCGATAGAACGACGGGCACAGCACTGCGGCATGGGCGACCTCGCCGCACAAGCCGCAGCCGACGCAACTTTCGATCACGGTCGCGACCGGATCGCTGCGCAACGGATCGGGATTGGGCTTGACCGTTAATGATGGGCAACCGGACAACCGGATGCAGGAATGGTCGCCGGTGCACAGCTCATCGTCGACGCCGTAGCGCGTTTTCACGACACGCGCGCCACGTTTGAGTTGCTCAGCCTGCTCGATGCGGATGCGGCGCTGACGCACCAGCATGCATTCGCCGTCGGCAATGATCACTTTGAGCCCGCGTTCGGCGCTCTGCATTGCCTGTTTCAGCGTCCCCGCCATCTTGGCGACGCTATAGCTGCGCACCGTGCGCAGCCATTTGACGCCGAGTGCACGCAGCGTTTTTTCGATGCTGATCCCGGTCGGTCCACCGGCGCGATGCGCGTTGCTCGACGGCAGATATTGCTGGCCGGTCGCAGAGGCGTAGCCGTTTTGCATGATCACCAGCACGCCGTCGCCTTTGTTGAACATGTTCGAGGCGACGCCGGTAATCAGCCCGTTATGCCAGAAGCCGCCGTCGCCCATCACCGCGATCGGGCGCTTCGTCATATTCGGAGCGACAGCCGCTGCGCTGGCAAGCGACATGCCGTAGCCCAGAATGGAGTTGCCGAGCGAAAACGGCGCGAAAGTCGCGAATGAATGGCAACCGATATCGGCACTGATATGGACCGGTCCGACTTCGCGTTGCGCGAGCTTGATGGCGGCAAAGACCGGCCGCTCCGGGCAGCCGGTGCAAAAATTCGGCGGCCGCGCCGGAATGTCGCCGACCGCGGCAACTACGCCAGAGCGATGCGCCAGCATGTGTTCGACGCGACGCGAAACTTCGTCCGCGTCGATTCCGGCCGGCCGCGTCGCGGCAAGAAAAGCGGCGATGCCGCGTAGCAGTACGTCCGATGTGTAGTCGCCGCTCGCCGGCAGAGAACTTTTGCCGTAGACGCGCGTGTCGGCGCCGGCGTTGCGTAAGATCACATTGATCTGCTGCTCGACGTAGTCCGGCGCGCCCTCCTCCACCACGAGCACGGCGCGTTTGCCGGCACAGAACTCCCGCACCTCTTCCGGCACCAGCGGATAAGCGACGTTGAGCACGTAAATTGGAATGCGCGAAATACCGTAGAGATCGGCGAGATCGAGCCGCTCCAACGCGCGCAGCAATCCATTGGTCAGCCCGCCGAGAACGACGACGCCGATCTCTTTGGTCTCGCCTGCGATAAGCTCGTTGAGTTTCTCCTCGCGAATGAATTTATGCGCAGCCGGCAGGCGCTGTTCGATTTTCAGCCGCTCTTGCGTGAACGTCACCGGCGGATGCGCGAGGCGCCCATATTCGAAACGCGGCGGGCCGGCCAAGGGGCGATGCGCGTTATAGAGGCCGCGTTTGTTGTCTTTTGCGGCAAACTCCCCGGTGACATGACACGCGCGCACCCGCAGATCGATCATAACGGGCGCGTGGCTTGCCTCGGAGAGCTCAAAACCTTTTTCCACCATATGCACGATTGTCGGCAGATCGGGCCGCGGGTCGAGCAGCCAGATCGACGATTTCATTGCATAGGCGTAGGACCGCTCCTGAATGACGCTCGCGCCCTCGCCGTAATCTTCACCAAGCACGATCAGCGCGCCGCCGATTACGCCCGGCGATGCGAGGTTGGATAGCGCGTCGGCGGCGACATTGGTGCCGACGATCGATTTCCAGGTCACCGCGCCGCGCAGCGGATAATTGATCGAGGCGCCGAGCATGGCCGCGGCCGCGGCTTCGTTGGTGCAGGTCTCGACATGCACGCCGAGTTCGTCGAGCAGGTCCTTGGCGTCGACCATTACGTCTAGCAGATGTGAAACCGGCGCGCCTTGGTAACCGCCGACATAGCTCACGCCGGATTGCAGCAGCGCCTTGGTGACCGCCAGGATCCCTTCGCCCCGGAATGTCGCGCCGGCGCCGAGCCGCAGCGCTTCGACTTCTTTGCTGAAGGAGCGTTCCATGCCTCTGGTTTCCGGGGCTTGTCTTTAACCGACATATAGCTGCTTTTCGCAAAGCGCAGCAAACGTTGCCGCCGGACCGCAAATTGCGGCGATGCTCAGTCTCGCAGTGCTTGGTCTCCTGCACGGCTCCGGTTAGGGTGCCGCACGCGGGGAGCGGGTACGCGCCGCAGCAGCGCAGGCGGCAGGCATGGACGGCCAAAGCCAAATCATCATCGAACGGGTGAACCATACCTATCGGCCGCCGCGCGGCCGACCGGTGCTGGCGCTGTCGGAGGTTTCGCTTAACGTGCGCCCGCGCGAATTTGTGGCCCTGCTCGGCCCCTCCGGCTGCGGCAAATCCACGCTGCTTTATCTGGTCGGTGGGTTTCTGCCGACCGAAGCCGGCCGCATCGTCGTGAAAGGGCAACCGGTCACGGCGCCCGGTCCCGATCGCGGCATTGTATTCCAGCATTTTGCGCTGTTTCCGTGGAAGACGGTCCGCGCCAACATCCTCTACGGACTCGAACGGCAGCGCATGCCACGCGCCGAGCGCGAACGCCGGGCGCAAGCGTTTATCGATCTTGTGGGATTGAGCGGCTTCGAAGACAGCTACCCATCGCAATTGTCCGGCGGCATGAAGCAGCGCACCGCGATCGCCCGTACGCTTGCCTTCGATCCCGATATCCTTCTGATGGACGAGCCATTCGGCGCACTCGATGCGCAGACCCGCGCGCTCATGCAAACCGAACTCCTGAACATCTGGAAGCGCACGCCAAAGACCGTGATTTTCGTGACGCATGACGTGCAGGAAGCGGTCTACCTTGCCGAACGAGTCGCGGTCATGTCAGCGCGGCCCGGCCGTATCAAGGCGATCATCGAGACCAAATTCGACGATCGCGATCCAGGTCTCACCCGCAGCAAGGAATTCGTGGAGAAAGTCGACGAGCTTTGGAATTTGGTGCGCGAGGAGGCGATCAAGGCCCAAGCGAGTCCGGAGAGAAAGCCGAGCAGCTGAAAGAGCAGCGCGTCCGAACAAGCGAGCGCGCAACGAGCACGACGCATCATGCAAACCGTAATGCAGGCAAGTTTCCGCTATCTTCCGCTTGTGCTCCTTGCGGTCGCCTGGGAAGCAGTCGCGCGGTTCAATCTTGTCGACAGCTCCGCATTGCCACCTCTGAGCAAAGTGGGCCTTGCCTGGGTTGATCTGATCCGGGGCGGCGAACTCGTCAACAATGGCGCAGCTTCGCTCTATCGCGGATCGGTCGGGCTTCTCCTTGCCGTGCTCGGCGGCGGCGGGCTCGGGCTTTGCATGGCGCGCTGGCGGCTCCTCGATGTCTTCGTCAATCCGCTCGTGGAATTGTTCTATCCGCTGCCGAAATCGGCGCTCATTCCAGTCACGGTATTATGGCTCGGCTTCGGCGACGGCTCGAAAATCTTGCTGATTTTTCTCGGCTGCATGATTCCGGTGACGATCGGCGCCTATAACGGCGCGCGCGGCAGCGACCATGCGCTGGTGTGGTCCGCGCGCAGTATGGGCGCCAACCGACTGCGCATGATGTGGGACGTGGTCGTGCCAAGCGCGCTGCCGGAATTGCTTAACGGCATCCGCACCGCATTGGCGCTGGCCTTCATCCTGCTGGTGAGCTCCGAACTAATCGTATCGCAGCAGGGCTTCGGCTATCTGATCGGCTATCTGGGATCGACCGGATCTTACGAGGGCATGTATGCCGTCGTGCTCACGGTGGCCTTCCTCGGCTTTGCTGCGGACCGCATCTATCAACTCTTCATTCAATGGTTGCTGCGATGGCGGGACTAGACGATACCGCTTCGCTTGCCGCTGCCGAAGCCCAGGTTTCCCGGGACGCGGCGCGCCGCCTCGACGTCGTATTCCGTGGCGGCGCCGGCATTTTCTCGATCCTCGTGCTTTTAATCGCTTGGGAGATCTTTGCACGCAGCGGAAAGGTCACCGCTTTCATGCTGCCGCCGTTTTCCGCGGTCGCCGAACGCATTTACGCCGACGCGATCGGCGGCGAACTGTGGCGCAATCTGTGGGTGACCATGTTTCGCGCCATTACAGGTTTCGCCATCGCCGCGGTCGGCGGTATCGCGCTCGGCGCGGTGATGGCGCGCAGCCGGATCGTTCGCTGGTTCTTCGACCCGATCATATCGGTCGGATTTCCGATGCCGAAGATCGCGTTCCTGCCGATCATCATCCTTTGGCTTGGGCTCTATGACGTCTCGAAAATCAGCATCGTTGTGTTCGATGCCATTTTTCCGGTGGTGACGGCGACGCTGGCCGGGCTCGCTGGCGTCGAAAAGGAGCTCATCTGGTCGGGACGAAATATGGGGGCCAGCGAACGGGAATTGATGTGGCAAGTCGCGCTGCCCGCCGCGTTGCCGCAAATCCTGACAGGTTTGCAGGTCGCGCTGCCGATCGCGCTGATTGTTGCCATCATCGCGGAGATGGCGATGGGCGGTTACGGCCTTGGCGGCGCGATGATGAGCGCCTCGCGCTTTGCCGATTCACGCGGGGTATTCGCCGGCATAGTCGAGATCGCAATCGTCGGCTATGCGCTGATCAAGGCCATGGCGCTGATCCGCCGCCGCCTATTGGTGTGGCATCAGGAGACGGCCGAACGCCATTAGTCATTCGAAGTACCATCGGCAGACTTGCCTCGCGCTGCCGTTTCCCCCCACAATTGGCTATTGTTTGAGCATGATCTTTCCCGACCTGCCTTCGCCCGCCGAAGCAACGAACGAGCGGACAGGGCTTCGCGCAGGCGGGAAACCGGCATCCACTTTTCGGGATCATGCGTTAGCAACCCGCAAGTTCGACGCACAACGAGAATTACATTGGAGGACGACCATGCGTGGGAAAATCATTGCGACCGGTATTGCGCTTCTCGCCCTGGCCGTCGGCTGGTCGAATAGCGCCGCCCAGGCGGAGCCCTTGAAAATTCGCGGCGCCTGGGTCGCGCCGCTGGCAAATCTCTCTTCGGTTTGGCTGCAAAAGAAGGACCTCGCCGTCCATTTCGGCCAATCCTATGTGTTCGAGCCGGTGCGCTATGCTGGCACTCCGCCGATGATCACGGCGATCGCCAATAATGAGCTCGAGATCGGAAATCTCGCTTTCTCGACCTTGCCGATCGCGATCGAGAACGCCGGCATGGACGACATCCGCGTCATCAGCGATGACTTCCAGGATGGCGTAATGGGGTACGTCTCGAACGATTTCCAGGTACTCACCGACGGGCCGATCAAAAAAATCGAAGACCTCAAGGGCAAGGTGGTGGCCATCAATTCGGCCGGCGCCGGCGTCGACGTGGCCATGCGCGCTATGCTGCGCAAGCACGGCCTGGAGGCAAATCGCGACTACACGATCATAGAGGCGCCGTTCCCGGGCATGAAATCGATGCTGATGGAAAAGAAGGTCGATCTCATTGCTGCGGTGCTGCCTTTCATGCTCGACCCGGAGCTGAAAAAAAACGCGCGCTCGCTATTCGACATGAAAGCCGCAATCGGCCGATCGCAGTTCGTCATGTGGTCCGCGCGCAAGGCGTTCATCGACGCCCATCGTGCGGCGCTGGTTGATTTTCTTGAAGATTCGTTGCGCATCCTGCACTGGTATCTCGATCCCAAGAACCACGACGCCGCAGCCGAAATTGCCTCCCAGCTGACAAAACAGCCGCCCGAGCGTTTCGGCTGGATCTTCACCAAGGATGACTACTATCGCGATCCCAACCTGATGCCGGATCTCGACGCGCTGCAGAGAAACGTCGACATGACGCATGACCTCGGTTTCGTGAAAGCGAGCTTCGACGTCAAAGCGCATTCCGATCTGAGCCTCATTCAAGAGGCCGCAAAGCGGCTGAAGTAAACGGGCGCGACCCGTTCGGTTTTCACCGAGGCGCCGGCACGGCTGATCGATTGATCAGCTCACGAGCACGTTGCGGAACTGCCAGGGATCGTCCCGGTCTAAGATCTCGGGGAAGAGCTGGCTGCGGTCGGACAGCGGCGTCCAATCCGTATATTGCCCGATCACCGGGCCCAGATAGGGCCGCTGGACGTGAAGACAGCGGCGGAAGTCCATTTCATCGGCTTCGACAATGCCGCAATCCGGATTCTCGAGCATCCAGACGATGCCGGCGAGCACCGCCGAGGTGACTTGCAGGCCCGTCGCATTCTGATAGGGCGCAAGTTTGCGGGTCTCCTCGATCGAGAGCTGCGATCCGTACCAATAAGCGTTCTTGGCATGCCCGTAGAGCAGGACGCCGAGTTCGTCGATGCCGTCGACAATGTCGTCCTCACTCAAAATGTGCCAGGTCTTTTGCGGCACCCAGCCGCGGCCTGCCATCTCATGCAGCGACAGGATGGCGTCGTCGCAAGGATGATAGGCGTAGTGGCAGGTCGGCCGATAGACCACGTTGCCGTTATCGCGGAGTGTGAAGTAGTCGGCGATCGAGATCGACTCGTTGTGCGTCACCAGAAAACCGTGCTGGGCTTGCGCGGTCGGCGTCCAGGAGCGGACGCGCGTCCCGGCGCCGGGTCGGGTCAGATAGATCGCGGCCTCGCAGCCGAAATCGTGGTGGTAGGCGCCGGGCGGCATGCTCTTCTCATGGGTGCCCCAGCCGAGTTCCGATGGCTGCAGGCCTTCGGCGATGAACCCCTCCACCGACCAAGTATTGATGAACTTACCGCGCGGTTTTGGCGTGCTGGACCGCTGCGTATCGCGCTCGGCGATGTGGATGCCCTTGACGCCGGCACGCTGCATCAGACGTCCCCAATCCTGCCGCGTGGACGGCTCCACGAAGTCGAGCTTCAAATCTTTGGCGATGTCGATCAGTGCCTGCTTGACCATCCAGGACACCATGCCTGGATTGGCGCCACAGCAGCTCACAGCCGTGATACCGCCAGGCCGGCGCCGGCGGAGGTCAAGGACCCCTTCGCGCAGCGCGTAATTTGACCGCTCCGACAGTGAGCGTGTGCCGTCCAAATAAAGGCCCGGCCAGGGTTCGACGACGGTATCGATGTAAAACGCATCGACGTCCTTGCAGAATTCCATCAGATCGACCGAAGACGTATCGACCGAGAGGTTGACAATCATGCCGCGGCCGGGACCGAAGGTGAGGAGCGGCTTGAGGATCTCGCGATAGTTTTCGCGGGTTATCGCAAGATGTAGGAAGCGGATTTGACGTTCGTCGAGCAGGCGGCGGTCGGCATCATCGGGTGCGATGACGACGAATTTCTCGCGATCAAAGGCAAGGTGTCGCTCGATCAGCGGCAGGGTGCCTTTGCCGATCGAGCCGAAGCCGATCATGATGATTGGGCCGTCGAAGCGGGCGAGCGATACCGAGTCTTTCATTCGTTATCCAAAGTGAATTGGATCAAATACGCCCCGTCAAGCGGGCGCTGCTGCTGACGCTGTGTAATACTAGGAAACTATTTTCGCAAACTTTGCGCGAGGCGTTTGAATGCCTACCCTGCCGATCACCTTCGCCTGCGGCCTCTATGACCGAATGCTGGCGCTCTACACTGGAGACGTCAAAGCGGATGGCATCGACCTCAATTTTCTTGCCATCGACAATCCGCGGGAGATTTTCGACCGCATGACCAACCGGCTGGAATTCGACGCCTGTGAAATGTCGAGTTCCGAATATGTCAGCCGGTTCGCGGCAAAGAAATTGCCGTTCGTGGCGTTGCCGGTGTTTGCCTCACGGGTATTTCGCCATGGCTTCATCGTGGTGAACCGCCGCTTCGTCAGCGCGCCGAAAGACCTAGCCGGTAAGCGCGTCGGCGTGCCGCTTTATACCCAGACTGCCGCGATCTTCATCCGTGGCCTGATGCAACACGATCTCGGCATCGACCTTTCCGCGATCGAATGGGTGCAAGGCGCCGTCAACGAGCCGGGCAGTTACGGTCACCCTTCGCTGATGCCGCTTCTCAAACCAGTGAACATCACCCCGAACAAGACCGGCAGGTCATTGAGCGATCTCCTCGAGGCCGGCGAAATTCACGCCATCATCGGCTCCAATCTGCCGCGCGCGCTTAACCGCCATCCCGATGTCGTTCGGTTGTTCCCGGATTATCGCGCGCGCGAGCAAGATTACTTTCGCCGCACGCGGATTTTCCCGATCATGCACTCGGTCGTCATCCGCAACGATCTCTACGAGCGACATCCTTTCGTAGCGACGAGCCTCTACGAGGCTTTCTGCGCCGCCAAGGATTGGGCGTGGCAGAAGATGCGTTACCCCGGCACGCTGCGCTACATGCTGCCGTGGCTGCCGGCCGACATCGAGGAGGTCGATGCGCTGTTTGGCGGCGATTGCTGGCCGTACGGCATCGAGCAAAATCGGCCAACGCTCGAGGCACTGGTGACCTATATGGTCGACCAGGGCCTTATCGCCGAGCCGATCCCGATCGAGAAACTGTTTGTGCCGACTTACGGCTAGGTCGCTTGTTGTCCGCGGGCGCAGAGAAATCGGACACCTACGTGCGGCCGCTGCGCCTATACCGCTTTCAAATGCGCGTCTTTGCGCTTGTATAGCTGATCGTCGGCATAGCCCATCGTGTCCGGCCTGCCGCGGCCGAGCATCACCTGGAAATAGACCGGCTCCAGCGAATCGTTCTGATAACCGTGGATCACGCCTGGGGGACACGCGATGCACTCCCACGGCCCTAACCGGGTCGTGACGCGTCTGCCGCTTTCGTCTTCGAGGAAGACATCGAGCAAGCCCTGCAGGACGAAAAAGCACTCTTCCACTTCGTGGGTATGCGCCGCGTTGCCTTGGCCCGGCTCGACATACACAATCGATAGCGTGAAGTTGCCGGGCGGGATTACCGTGGCATCGTCGTGCTTGCCGGAGCCGCCGGCGCCAATGAAGCGGTGCTGCGCGCGCTTATAACCCTCGA
Source organism: Xanthobacteraceae bacterium (assembly GCA_049650505.1). GTDB lineage: Bacteria > Pseudomonadota > Alphaproteobacteria > Rhizobiales > Xanthobacteraceae > BOG-931. The sequence continues at coordinate 14,480 of JBASAH010000111.1, read as the reverse complement.
TTTTGGCGTCCTCGAACGCCGCCCAGTCCGGCTTCTTGTCTTTGAAGCGGCCGACATATTTTTCCATGATCTTTTCGAGCGGAACGCCCTCGAGCTCTTTCGGGCGCGGATGCCGTGCAGCACTCATGAACGAATACTCCTGCCTACTGCCTGCAAATCAGGCTGTTGCCGTCTTCAAGCTTAGACAATGCGACCGGTCACGGCGTCGCGCAATGCGCGCTCGACCATGACGCCAATCAATGTCTTGCGATAAGCGCTGCTCGCGTGAATGTCATCGGCTGGATCGCCTGCGCTGGCGGCCGCAGCCGCACCGGCAGCGATCCTCGCTTCGCTCATGTCGTGAGCTTCCAGCGTGCGCTCGGCCGCGGCGAGCCGCATCGGCCGGTCGGCGGCGCCGATAGCACCGATGCGGAGGTTATGGAATTTTTGCTCCACTACATCGAAGCATACGGCTGCCGCAGCCAAAGCAAAATCGCCACGGCGGCGGGCAAATTCCCGGAACCCGAAGCGGCGGTTTCGCGGCCATGGCGGGAAACGAATTTCGGTGATGATCTCGTCCGGCTGTAAAGCAGTCAGCAGCGCCCCCCGGAAGAACTCGCCGGCGGTAATCACGCGCCGGCCTTTCGGTCCGAGCGCAACGATTTCTGCCTCGCAGGTGACGGCAATGCACGGCAGCTCCGCGGCAGGATCAGCGTGCGCCAAGCTGCCGCCGACGGTACCGCGATTGCGGATCTGAAAATGGGCGACGTGCTCGACCGCCGCCGCCAGCAGCGGATGCGCTTGGCGCAGCCTCGGGTGTTCAAGAACATCGCGCCAGCGTACCATTGCCCCGAGCGTGAGGCCGTGGTCGCCAATCGTTATGTCGCGCAGTTCATCGAGCTTGCGCAGATCCACGAGCAATGTCGGCGCGGCCAGCCGAAAGGCCAGCATCGGTACTAGACTTTGGCCCCCCGCAATCGGTTTGGCGTCGCCGCCATGCGCTGCGAGAAGCGCAACGGCTTCGGCGACCGTCGCCGGACAGGCATAGTCGAAAGCGGAAAGCTTCATGGTTCCACCGCGTCGGCTCAGCCGACCGGAATGACCGAAATTTCTTGGTTTTTTCGTAGCTCTGGCGCCGGGGCCGGTCAATGACGGGCTGCTATGCAATGCCAAAGGCCTTCGCTTCTGCTAGGTTTGGTGAAACAGCGAGAGCCTGAACGCGCCCGCTCCGCTTCTGTGGAGGAAAACCGATGCTCAAGCGAATCCCGCCCAATTCGAGCAATGGCAAGAAGCACAACGGCAATGGCAGCAAAAACGGAAAAAAAGCAGCGCGCGTAAAGGAACTGCCAAAAATTACCATCCAGACCGATACGCGCGAGATCCTCGCGCACGCCGCCAATGAGAAACGCGACGACTATTTCATTGTCGATGTCGATGCGCACGTCACCGAAACTGCTTTCTGGTCGGAAATCATCGATCGCATGGACAGCGACGTGTATCGGCAGATGGCGCGCGCGTTCAAGGATCGCGGCGGCTCGCCGCCCGGACTCCTCAACGCCACACCGGGATTTTTGCATCAGGACGTGTTCGGGCGCATTCCGCACCAGCAGCGGCTCGCCGAGAGCGTCCCAGGCGGACGAACCCACGCCCAGGTAACGCTGGTCCAGCGCGCAATGGATTCAATGGGCATCGACTATATGGTGGTGTTCCCGACGCCAATGCTGGTGCTTGGCATGCATCCGCAGGTCGAGACCGAAGTCATCATCGGCAACGCCTTCAACAAATGGCTGACTGAAGAAATCCTGCCGCGGGACTCGCGTATCAAGGCGATGCTGTACCTGCCGTTCAATCATCCCGAAGCTTGCGTTAAGGCGGTGGAGATGTACGCCGATAATCCCGGCGTCATCGGCTATTCCGTCACTTCGACGCGTTTCCGCGCCGTCAATCACGACAGCTATATGCCGCTTTACTCGGCCATCCAGGCGAGTGGAAAGCCGCTCGGCTTCCATTCCGGATTCCATTGGGGCGATCAGTCGATGCAGCAATGCAACCGCTTTATTTCCATGCACTCGATCTCGTTCGTCTATTACAATCTCATTCATCTGACGAACTGGATCATAAACGGGCTGCCCGAGCGCTTTCCCAAACTCAATGTGCTGTGGATCGAAAGCGGATTGGCCTGGGTGCCGTTCCTGATGCAGCGGCTCGATTCCGAATACATGATGCGCTCATCGGAGGCGCCGCTGTTGAAGCGGCGGCCAAGCGAATACATCGCCGAAATGTATTTCACCAGCCAGCCGCTCGAACGGTCGAACCTAAAGCTCACCGAGGCGGCATTCGATGCAATCAATGCCGAGACGCAATTGCTGTTTGCTTCGGATTGGCCGCACTGGGACTTCGACCTGCCGAATTCGATCACCAGCCTGCCGTTCCTTAACGAACAGGCCAAGCGCAATATCCTGGGCCTCAATGCAGCGCGGTTATTCAACCTTGAGGTTCCCAAGCACAAGCTCGCCAAGGCGAAACGCGCTCCGGCGGGGCGCGTGCCGGTTACCGCCTGAACCGAAATGCCCGCTGCGCCGCGGCGAATAACGAACAAACGCGCCGGCAAGCGCCGGCACAAATCGTCGCGTTCCGCGATGACGGCCGAATTTTGTGCCGAAGCGCGCACCGCGCTCAAGCGCGGCACGCCGGATGCTATTTCCGATAAAGCGCTGCAGCAGGTGCTCACCGCGGCGGTGAAAATCTACGCCGCGAAGGTAGAGCGCCGCGGCCACGATGTGGCGCCCTTTGCGCCTGGTTCGGTTACGGCAACCGAGACCGTTGTGACGGCGTGCGGCATGATCAGGGCGGCGGACCTCAACATGTTTGACGTGGCAATCTGGTTTCATCGCCCGCCAGGCATTGAGTAATGAATGCCGGTGGCGAAGGATGCCGCGATATGGGAAGAGCGGAGTAGCAGAGATGGGAGAAGTTTCGGTTGCCAAGCTGACTGATATTGCCGATGGCGATTACCGGATATTCGCCTTCGACAACATTGAGGTCGGGATCTTTCGCACCGGCAGCAAGGTGCTCGCCTATGAGAATATCTGTCCGCATGCCGGCGGCCCGGTCTGCCAGGGCAAGATTTTCAACCAGGTCGAGGAAATAATCACGCCGGAAAAGAAAAGCGCCGGCTTGCGCTTCGGCAAACAGCGCCACATCGTCTGCCCATGGCACGGTTATGAATTCGATCTTGCGACCGGCTGCCATCCCGGCGACCCGTCGATGCGGCTTACGCCAGTCCCGGTCGCCGTCCGCAATGGGCAGATTTACATCAGCATTTCCTGACCCGTGGCTTCAATACCTCTTCGGCTCGCTCCGTGGCTCCATTGAACATCGCAGCGTGACCCTTTACTAGTCCGCCGAGACACAAACACAGATCCCTTATCAGCACTCGAATCTATCGTCGTCAGGATCGAAGCATGGCCACAACTCAAAATGAAAAACCTCGTGGCGGGCTGCGCGGCGTAATCGCCGCAATTGCCACGGCAGTGGACGCGAGAGGCGAGCCCGATTGTGCGCGCTCGATCGCGCTCGCTCGTTTTCTTCTCGGCAATGGCTGCGATGGGCTCAACGTGCTGGGCACGACCGGCGAGGCCACCTCGTTCTCGCTCGATCAGCGCCGCCGTGTGATGACCGCCTATGCGGAGAGCGGTCTGCCGCTCGAGCGCATGATGGTGGGTACCGGCGCCGCAGCGCTGGCCGATGCCATTGCTCTGACTAGGCACGCCGCCGAGCTTGGCTTTGCTGCCACGCTGGTGCTGCCGCCATTCTATTATAAAGGTGTGGCGGACGACGGCCTCGTCGCCGTCATGGATGCCATTCTGGCCGCGACCGCGGCCAAGCCCATCGCGGTTTATCTTTACCATTTCCCAGCGCAATCGGGCCTGCCGTGGCACATCGCGCTGATCCGCCGGCTGCTGCAGAATTTCGGCGAACGAATCGAGGGTCTAAAAGATTCGTCGGGCGATATGGCCTACGCGCGCGAAGCCGCCGCGATCCTTCCGCGCTTTAAGGTCTTTCCCTCCACGGAAGCAGCACTGCCGGAAGCGCGGTCGGGTCCGTTCGCAGGCTGCATTTCTGCGACGGCGAACCTCAACGCCGATCTATGTGCACGCGCCTATCGCTCTGGCGATGCGGCGGCGCTCGGCGAAGCGGTCGCAATCCGCAAGCTATTTGACGGCAAACCGCTGGTCCCGGGAATAAAGGCGCTGGTCGCGCACATCCACGGCGATCCGCAATGGGTGCGCGTCGATCCGCCCCTGTCCGAATTCCCAGCCGCAGACCAGGCAGCCGTAATAGCTGGCTACGAGACTGTGCGGGCCAAACGCGTCGCCTAGTTAGACCCGCCACCAGCGCCGCCCATGCACGCCGGGCCGCTGCCATTGACGGTGATGCCGCGGCCCCCTATAAGCCCCGCTCTTTCACAATCTGTTGTGTCCGACACCTATGGCGAATACGAAATCCGCAAAAAAAGCCGCCCGTCAGGCCGCGCGCCGAACCATCATCAACAAGTCCCGGCGCTCCCGCATGCGCTCTGCGATCCGCAAGGTCGAAGAGGCGATAGTCGCGGGTGACCACAGCCGCGCGCTCGGCGCCATGGCCGAAGTTGAGCCTGCTTTGATCCGCGCGGCGCAAAAAGGCATCGTGCATCGTAATTCTGCACGCCGAAAAGTGTCGCGGCTTGCGCACCAGATCGCCAAGCTGGAAAAGAAATAGCTCCGGCGCGCGCTCCCGATAAACAATCCTCTTCACGGCAGGCAATCCAAATTGTGGATTGCAATCAATCTGTTGTATTATTGTCACGTCGCCGCGGAAAAGTCTTATTGTGCGGTGATTGCGCGTTTGCGCGCGCCCGCGTTAGCGTTTCTTGTTTGCTCCGGCGCGCGATGACGACGGGTACCCTAGCCCCGCGCGCAGAAGAATTCATGCACAATGAAAGGGTTATCGCACATAGCCTGGCGTGGACTTTGAATTTGGCGGATCACATCGCCGGTTTTTTTTATTTGTTGCTTTGCTGCACTAAATCGCTTTCGTGCGCGTGTCACATATTGCAGAAATGTGAATCGTTAAATCGACTCAATACTTTGCTCGTGCAGAACCGATTTTGCCTGTTCTCCGCTATCGCCGTGCAGTGCGGAAAGTCCAATGTTGACGCGGTTTTTGCGGTTGCGGGTCGCAAATCGCATGCTACCGTCTAACTCCCTTCCGTTCTGAAGGTCTTCAACAATCAGGTAACGGGAACCCATCGAAGAATGGGTGCGGGAGAGGTGTGTTCGATTACTCGAGTTGTGACGTCGCAGCGTATTTGTAGAGCGAAATAGTGCAGTCGCGGTTTGAACCGGGCTGAAAACACACAGAGCGGGTTTCCTTGCGAGGCGCCGGCCAATGCGCCGGGGTCTCACGGGTTGCCATCGAGCCCGCGAGAGATGGAGTGGGGGGCATGACAACGAGAACTGATCGATCGCGAAAAGCGACAACCGCGCCTCGGCCTGAAGCTCAGCCTCGGCCTGAAGCTCATTGGCCCGGAGTTTACCAGCCCGGTATCCCGTCAAGCGGCTGAGGCCAGCTGCAGCGGTCGCACGCCATTCTGCGCGCCCCGCCATTTCCCAGCATGCCAGTTGTGTAGCGTCTTCGCGAAGCTGAGACCGTCTGTTCTGACGTGTTCGCTTAGGTTCTTTCTCGAACGAAAAAAGCATCGAAATGACAAGCACCGATCAGGAGCGATGGCGAAGGGTCAAGGATCAGTTACGCACTGAACTTGGCGAGGATGTGTTCAGTAGCTGGTTCGGACGCATGGAGCTCGATGCCGTAGAAAAAGGCTTGGTGCGGCTCTCGGTACCGACCCGCTTTCTGCGCAATTGGATCCAATCGCATTACAGCGAAAAGGTGCTGCTTAAATGGCAATCAGAAGAGCCCGATGTCACGCGGCTTGAACTGAGCGTTCGTTCTTCGACGATTCGCCTGCCGGCGGCCAAGCCGAAAACACTGGAGCCGCCCTTGTCAGCGCGGGACGGCCGTGAAGCCCCGCTCGATGGCTTGAACGCCCGCGCTAGCATTCCCTTCATGAGCGTGCACGAAGCGCTGGGCGGTTCGCCACTCGATCCGCGTCTGACTTTTGAAACCTTCATCGTCGGGCGTTCAAATACGCTCGCCCATGCCGCGGCGAAACAGGTCGCCACCAGCAGGCGCGGTGAGCCGCTGATGTTCAACCCGCTTTACATCCACGCCGCAGTCGGATTGGGCAAGACCCACCTGCTGCAGGCGATCACGTGGGCAGGTAACGGCGCCGGCGATCGCAAGATGCTCTATCTCACCGCCGAACGCTTTATGTATGGCTTCGTCTCTGCGCTGCGCAGTCAAACCACGCTCGCCTTCAAGGAGACGGTTCGCGCCATCGACGTCCTTGTCATTGACGATCTGCAGTTTCTCCAGGGCCGTTCGACGCAAGCCGAATTCTGCCACACGTTGAACACCCTGATCGACGCGGGGCGTCAGGTTGTGATCGCCAGCGACCGACCGCCTGCCGATCTTGAGAGCTTGGATGATCGGGTGCGCTCGCGGCTTGCCGGCGGTTTGGTGGTCGAGATCGGTTCGCTGGGTGAGGAGCTACGGCTTGAAATTCTCAAGAGCCGGATCGGCGCCGCACGCGCGCATCATCCCGGATTTGAAGTGCCGCAGCCGGTTCTCGCTTTCATTGCCAAATCGGTCACCCATAACGGCCGCGACCTTGAGGGTGCAGTCAATCGGCTATTGGCCCATAGCAAGCTCAGCGGCCAGCCGGTTACGATTGAAATGGCCGAACGGGAAATGCGCGACCTAATCCGACCGGCCGAGCCGAAACGAGTGAGGATCGAGGACATTCAGCGCATTGTCGCGCGCCAGTACAATGTCAGCCGGGCTGATTTGCTGTCGTCGCGGCGGACGGCCAACGTCGTGCGGCCGCGGCAAGTGGCAATGTATCTGGCGAAGGTCCTAACGCTGCGCTCGTTGCCTGAGATCGGTCGCCGGTTCGGGGGACGCGACCATACGACCGTGCTCCATGCAGTACGAAAAATCGAGAATTTGGCCGGGAACGACAGCGCATTCGCCGAGGAGATCGAGGCGCTCAAGCGTCAGCTGCAGGATTGACGCCGCCGACTGATTGCTCGGAATCCAGCAAGTACCTGTAAAAAGGCATGGAAAAGCGCGCGGCGGTCGCCGGGCTGGGCTTGCCGAAACCTTCTTATCAGGCCACCCTTGTTGTCTGCGTTTCGGCTTTCTTCATGGATTTCACAATGAAAGTCACCGTAGAGCGTTCTGAATTGTTGAAGTCCTTGGGCCACGTCCATCGCGTGGTCGAGCGCCGCAACACGATTCCGATTCTCGCCAATGTGCTCTTGCACGGCGATCGCTCCAAGCTTTCGTTGAAAGCCACCGATCTCGATATCGAAGTGACCGACACGATCGCCGCCGAGGTCGCCCCCGGCGGATCAACAACCGTGCCGGCGCACATGTTCTTTGACATCGTGCGGAAGCTGCCCGAAGGCGCGCAAATCATTCTGGAATCGTCCGGCGATCGCGCCGCATTGGCAATCCGCGCTGGCCGCTCCCGTTTCACGCTGCAGACGCTGCCCGAGAGCGATTTTCCCGATCTCGCCGCGGGCGAAATGAGCCATAGGTTCACGCTTAAAGCCGCTGAGCTCAAACGCCTCATCGACAAGACACAGTTTGCCATCTCAACCGAAGAGACGCGCTATTACCTCAACGGGATCTATCTGCATGCCGCGGGCACGGCCAAAGCGCAGACCCTTCGGGCTGTCGCGACCGACGGCCACCGGCTCGCCCAGATGGAGCTTGAGCTGCCGAAAGGCGCCGCCGGCATGCCGGGAATCATCGTGCCGCGCAAGACGGTCGGCGAGGTGCATCGGCTGATCGAAGACCCGGAGGCCGAAGTGGCAATGGAAATGTCGCCAGGCAAAATCCGCTTCACCATCGGCCAGACCGTGCTGACGTCGAAGTTGATCGACGGTACGTTTCCGGATTACGCGCGGGTGATTCCAGTCAACAACGACAAGGAACTGGTCGTCGACAAGAAAGAGTTCGAGGCGGCGGTGGATCGGGTTTCCACGGTATCCAGCGAGCGTGGCCGCGCCGTCAAATTGTCGATCAATGCGGGGCGTCTGTTGCTGTCGGTCACCAACCCGGATTCCGGCAGCGCCAACGAGGAACTCGAGGTGGAATACGCGGCCGATCCCATCGATATCGGTTTCAATTCGCGTTACCTTCTCGACATCGCCGCACAGATCGAAAGCGAAGCAGCGGTATTAAAGCTTGCCGATCCGGGCTCGCCGACCCTAATCCAGGATAAGGATCAACGCGGCTCGCTCTACGTCCTGATGCCCATGAGAGTTTGACGCAGAGTTTGACAGGGATCGAGGATCGGTAATCAGGTATTGGGGTCACCCTGATCCAAATTCCGTTCCCTGATGCCCGCATCGATCCGCCGCCTAACCCTGCACAATTTTCGCAACTACCATGCGGCCTCGCTTGAAGCCCATGCACCGACGATCGTGCTGGTGGGGCCCAATGGGGCCGGCAAGACCAATTTAATCGAAGCCATTTCTTTTCTTGCGCCAGGACGTGCTCTGCGCCGGGCCACTCTTAATGAAGTGGCCTTCAGCGAGGGCGATGGGTCCTGGGCCGTCGCTGCCGAAATCGAGGGCGCCCTGGGACTGGCGACGCTCGGCACCGGCATAGAGCGACGAGCGGCCGACGATGACGCCGCAATCCAACGCCGATGCCGGATCGATCGCGAGCCGGTGCCATCGGCGGCGGCCTTCGCCGATCATTTGCGGGTTGTCTGGCTCGTGCCCGCAATGGACACGCTGTTCGCTGGCGCGCCATCGGAGCGCCGGCGTTTCCTTGATCGTCTCGCACTCGCGGTCGATGCCGAGCATACCAGCCGCGTCAACGCCCTCGAACGCTCGCTGCGGTCGCGCAACCGGCTCTTGGAAGATGCGCGCGCCGACAGCCACTGGCTCGATGCCGTCGAACACGAGACTGCGGAGCTTGCCGTTGCGGTGGCGGGACTGCGCGTCGAGACGGTTCGCCGTCTCGACGGTGTGCTCGCCAAGCGCAAAGACTCGCCCTTCCCGCCTGTCGAAATTGCAATCGACGGCTGGCTCGAGACGCTCGTCCCGCAAAATCCCGCGGGCGAAATTGAAGAACGTTACCGGGCGGTGTTGCGCGGCAATCGCAGCCGCGATGCAGCGGCCGGCCGCACGCTCGATGGACCGCATCTGACCGACCTTAAAGTGCTCTACGCGGCAAAGAGCATACCCGCTGCAGACGCTTCGACTGGAGAGCAGAAAGCGCTTTTGATCGGGCTTGTGCTAGCTCACGCTCGATTACTACGCGAGATGACCGGCGCCGCACCCGTCCTTTTGCTCGATGAGGTTCTCGCGCATCTTGATCCCGCGCGCCGCACTGCGCTGTACGGCGAACTCACCGAGCTTGGAGCGCAAGCTTGGATGACTGGCGCCGATCCGGCGGTCTTCCGTGAAGTGCAATCACCCGCCGAAATTGTCGAAGTCAGGTCCGGAACACTCGTTCGTCAGCCGTAGTCGCATTGCTGACAGAGCTTGTTCCAACCCTCCTGTTCAACTCACTATTTGGAACAAGACCACGCGCCAGTTCTTAACCCCGAGGACCAAGAAACGTCGGGTACGGAACAGAGGCGCCACAATGCCCGAATCGCCGGCTGATGCGATCATACGGAACTTGCTTGAGTCGCTTGAGCGGCTGCGTCGGGATTTGGATCGAATGGAACTCTGGACCGCAGCGCTCGATCGCTTCCAGCACCCAGTCCCGGAGTATAGGCCGGGCGACCAGCATTTGTTGGGCCATCAGTCCAATAACAGGCCGCGGCGGCCGGGCGCTTAATCGCTACAGTGAGGGTTCGTAACCCGGCGAGTAACGCTTGCTCGCGCCGCGAACAGCGCACGATGCGGGGCTAATTTGCGGCTAAAAAGAGCGCCCGTTCGCAGCCCCGCAAAATCTTGAAAAATCGCGTTCTAACAACATCTTAGTAGCGCTTCTTTTGTCCTGTACGGATCGCCTTTTTGGTGTACAAGATTCGGCGATTCACACATAATTTTTTTGCCACTGATTCGAAAGCCGACTTCGAAAGCTCAGACTTCGAAAGCCCAACATGGCCGAACCCGTTCGCAGGCAAGTTCCACCATCTTCCGATTACGATGCAGAATCGATCAAGGTGCTCAAGGGGCTCGATGCCGTTCGCAAACGGCCCGGAATGTATATCGGCGACACTGATGATGGCTCCGGCCTGCATCACATGGTCTATGAAGTCGTCGACAACGCGATCGACGAGGCGCTCGCCGGTTTTGCCAAGGAAGTAACAGTCATACTCAATCCGGACGGTTCCTGCACTGTCCGTGACGACGGCCGCGGCATTCCAACCGACATCCACAAAGGTGAAGGTGTCTCGGCCGCCGAGGTCATTATGACGCAGCTTCATGCCGGCGGAAAATTCGACCAGAACTCTTACAAAGTTTCAGGCGGATTGCACGGCGTCGGCGTGTCGGTCGTCAATGCATTGTCGAGCTGGCTGCGCTTAAGGATCTGGCGCGACGGTCAGGAGCACTTCATGGAATTTCACGATGGCGAAGCGGTCGCGCCGCTCGCCGTCGTCGGCGCCGCGCGCGACAAGCGTGGCACCGAAGTGACGTTTCTGCCGTCCAAAAAAACCTTCAGCATGACGGAATTCGATTTCGCGACGCTGGAACACCGGCTTCGTGAACTCGCCTTCCTCAATTCCGGCGTGACTATTTTGCTTTCCGACATGCGTCACGCTGTCGAGAAACGCGAACAGATGCGTTACGAAGGCGGCGTCGAGGCATTCGTCAAATATCTCGACCGCAATAAAACGCCGCTGGTGCCGCAGCCGATTGTCATCAAGGCTGAGCGCGATGGCGTCGCCGTCGAATGCGCGCTGTGGTGGAACGACGGCTATCATGAAAACGTGCTCTGTTTTACCAACAATATTCCACAGCGCGACGGCGGCACCCATCTTGCCGGTTTCCGCGGCGCGCTTACGCGCCAAGTGACCGGCTATGCCGAATCCGCCGGCGTTGCACGTAAGGAAAAGGTTGCATTAACCGGCGACGACTGCCGCGAAGGACTGACGGCCGTACTGTCGATCAAAGTGGCCGACCCAAAATTTTCCTCCCAGACCAAGGACAAGCTCGTGTCCTCGGAGGTCCGGCCGTCGGTCGAGGGCATCGTCAACGATATGCTTAACGCCTGGTTCGAGGAGCATCCGTCCGAGGCCAAGACCATTGTCGGCAAAGTAATCCAGGCCGCCGCGGCGCGCGAAGCCGCGCGCAAGGCCCGCGAAATGACGCGCAAGAGCGCTCTTGGCGTCACTTCGCTGCCGGGAAAGCTGGCTGACTGTCAGGAGCGCGATCCGGCGAAATCGGAATTGTTTATCGTCGAGGGCGATTCCGCCGGCGGCAGCGCCAAACAAGGCCGCAATCGCGAATTTCAGGCGGTGTTGCCGCTGCGCGGCAAGATTTTGAATGTCGAGCGCGCCCGCATGGACAAGATGCTGTCGTCCGAGCAGATCGGCACGCTCATCACGGCGCTCGGCACCGGCATTGGCGCCGACGAGTTTTCCGTCGACAAACTGCGCTACCACAAGATCATCATCATGACGGATGCCGACGTTGACGGCGCCCACATTCGCACGCTGCTTTTGACGTTTTTTTATCGGCAGATGCGCGAGATCATCGATCGTGGTCATCTCTACATTGCGCAGCCGCCGCTCTATAAAGTGACCCGCGGCAAGTCCGAACAATATCTCAAGGACGAGCATGCACTCGAAGACTACCTGATCGATGCCGGTCTCGAAGAGACGGTGCTGCGTCTATCGTCCGGGGAAGTGCGCGCCGGTAATGACCTGCGCCGGCTAGTCGAGGAAGCCCGCACCATCCGCAATCTGTTGCGCGGCCTGCACAGTCGCTACAATCGCCAGGTCATCGAGCAAGCCGCCATTGCCGGCGTGCTGCGTTCCCAGGTCACCGGCGATCCGATAAGAGCGGCGGCGGCAGCGGAGTATATCGCGCGGCGGCTTGACGCACTCACTGAGGCGGCCGAGCGCGGCTGGCATGGCCAATTCAGCGAGGCTGGCTTCCGGTTCGAGCGCACATTACGCGGCGTCAAGGAAGTCGCCGTGATCGACCAGGCCCTGCTCGGCTCTGCCGATGCGCGCAAGCTCGACGAATTTGCCCCCTCGCTGCAGCAGATTTATCCGCGGCCAACGCCACCGGCGATGCTGCGGCGAAAAGACGAGGAAGTCCCCATTCACGGCCCGGTCGGCCTGTTCGAAGCGGTGATGAGCGCCGGCCGTAAGGGTGCAACGCTTCAGCGCTACAAAGGCCTCGGCGAGATGAATGCGGAGCAGCTTTGGGAAACGACGCTCGACATTAATGCGCGCTCGTTGCTTTGCGTCAACGTCAAGGAAATCGACGAGGCCAACACAATCTTCGACGAGTTGATGGGCGATAAGGTGGAGCCGCGACGCGAGTTCATCGAACAACACGCCCTCACCGCCAGCGTCGATGTCTGAGGCTGTTGCTTTCAGATTGCCGCGCAGTTCAATGCCCAGGCAGCACCAAAACTTTGGGATTCGCCGGCAGCGTCGCTTTCGACACCACCACTGAAGGGATTTCCGCCGTTTCGACGTCCCAGAGTTTGCGCGCGCGGTCGAGAAATCGATCAAGCGTGTACTGACCGAAAAAGTGCGCTGGGATCATAAGCGGCGCTTTCAACGCGGTCAGCACGTCCATCAGGCCATCGAGATCGAGGCTATAGCTGCCGTCAACCAGCGGCATGACAACGTCGATCCGGCCGATTTCATTAAGCTGCTGCTGCGTCAAGGTATGATGCAGATGACCGAGATGCGCGATACAAAGGTTAGCAATCTCAAAAATGAAGATCGAATTACCGTAGCGCTCGGTATCGCTACTGCCATAGAAACTGCGGATATTTGTCGGTACGTTGCGCACCCGCACGTCACGATATTTTAGGTCCCATTTGGCGGGCACCCCGGGACTGTCGCCCCAGCCGTGCAGCACGTATTTGATCGCTGGGTCTGGACGATCGGTGTAATGCGTGTTGTGCGCGTGATTCATCGTGACGATGTCCGGCACTAGCGGCGGCTTCACGTAATCGTTGTAATCGGTCGCAATCCGCACCAGCTGCGGACTCTCGATCAGAAAGGTCGCGTGACCGACAAAAGTTAGACGGACCTGATCGGAGTTCAGCGCCGCCAAGCGCAGCGCGGCCGGCGTTGGGGCCGGCCTGTCGGCGACGAGACCTGGACAGGCCTCGGTCATTTCCGCCTTTGCCGGCGGCACCACAGGTTGCGCGACAGCGAGCGCGGACAATGTCGAGCACGCAATCGCCGCCAAAATGAGCCGGCCAATGCTGCCCAACATGTTCATGCTCAATGCATCCTGCGGCAAGGCAATGCAGGATAGCAAATGGCGCGGCAGAAAGGCGGGACCGGCGCCGCAGCACGCCGCGATTTATATTCGCGATAAGATTGAAATCTTATCAGCGCGCCATCATCAGCGCGCGGACGTGATGGTGCCACGGGCCGTCAGCACCACCCAATGGCCGTCCTGGCGCTTGATCGTATCGACGCGGCCAATGCCGGGAAGAACACTGCCGGCTGCAACAGCAAACAGGCCGCCATAGCGGCTCTCGACCAAGGCCCGGCCGTGTTGCACGTCATGGACGATCCAGTCCTGCAAAACGCGGTCGCTCAGCTTCGGCGGTTCGGCGGCCGTCGGGAGCGCCGCCGGAACGGCCGGCGCGACAACCGGCAGGGAAGCTGTCGTCTCGGCAGCAACGATGCCGCGCTGATCGAGGCGATCCAGCCGATCGGAAATCTTGGCATATTGGCTCGTGGCGTTGCGGGCGGTGTTTTCGAGGCTCGATTTGAGTGCGGCGACCTGGACCAGCTCAAGCTTGATCTCGCGCATGGCTGCAATCGTGTTCTCAATTCCGCTCGCTGGCGTGGCGACCGGGGCCGGCGGCGGATAGATAAGCCGGACCAATCCCGAACCGGAAACCGAACCCACGAATGATCCAAATCCCGCAGCGAAAGCGACGCTCGCGGCGAGCATCATAAAGCGCTTGGAGCGGGCGCGCGCCGCGGGAGCGCCAGTCGCCTCCGCCGATTGGCCGGCCACTTTGTCCTCGATCGGATGTTGAGCTGCGCCGGGCGCGGTCGCAACCAGCGCCGACAGATTGACGATTTGCGAGTTACCAATATCGCTTGTGGTTGCCGCAGCGCCGGCTGCGGCGTGATCGGGGCTCTCGGCCATTTCGGATCTCCAGCGTGGTTGACCAGTCGTTAACCGGCTTTGGTTAGCGATTGGTTACCGTTGCGC
>JBASAH010000110.1:0-1553 GCA_049650505.1 Xanthobacteraceae bacterium | reverse complement strand
CCGTCATTGTCAGTGCAGATGACGACATGCGAAGCTGAAGCGGCATCATATCCGCCGTAGGTGGACCGTTATGCAAGCTGCCGAGGCCATAGCCGCGACGTACCTACCCGAAGCTTCGACCGCGCAGTTGCGCGATTTGAGCAGCCGACTGCAGGCTGCTCACGCCGCATTGAAGGCGGCCGGCCGCGAGCTAAACCTCACGCGCGGTAAACCTGCGACCGAGCAGGTCGCACTGTCGGATGCATTATTGACCGCGGTCACCGGCCGGGCCGACTGCCTCGCCGAGGACGGCACCGATTGCACTAATTACTACGGCAGCCCCCAGGGCCTGATCGAGACGCGGCGGCTGTTCGCGCCCATCATGGGTGCGCCACCCGAACAGATACTCATCGGCAACAATTCCAGCTTGGCGCTGATGCACGATGCCGTGGTGTTCGCGCTGTTGACCGGTGCGCGCGACGGCGGCGAGCCTTGGAGCCGCAGCCGCACGCCGATCGCATTTCTCTGCCCGGCGCCGGGCTACGACCGCCATTTTTCGATCTGCGAGCAGTACGGCATCCGCATGATCCCGGTGCGGCTGACTGGCCCTGGGCCCAATATGGACGACGTCGAACGGCTTGTCGCCGATCCGCAGATCAAGGGCATGTGGTGCGTGCCGAAGTACTCAAACCCGACCGGCGAAACCTACGCGCCGGAAACCGTGGAACGCCTCGCACGCATGCCAGCCGCGGCCGACGACTTCCGCGTGTTCTGGGACAACGCCTATGCGGTGCATACCCTGACCGAAACGCTCGATGACCTTGTCAACTTCATGGACGCTTGTGCGCGTGCCGGCCATCCGGATCGCGCGCTGATCTTCGCCTCGACGTCGAAAATCACCTATGCCCAGGCGGGGCTCGGACTGTTTGCCGCTTCGCCGACCAACATGGCGTGGTATCTGAAGCGGCTTGCCTCGCGCACCATCGGGCCCGACAAGCTCACTCAATGGCGCCATGCGCGGATGTTCGGCGATGCGGCCGCCATCGACCGGCACATGCAGCGCCAGCGCCGACTCATCGCGCCGAAATTCCAAGCCGTGCAAGACGTGTTTCGCGCCCGGCTCGGCAGCACCGGCGCGGCCCGCTGGACCGAGCCGCGCGGCGGTTATTTCATTTCGCTCGATGTGATGGAAGGCTGCGCCAAGCGGGTCGCCATGCTGGCCAAAGATTGCGGCGTGGCGGTGGTGCCGGCGGGCCGTACCTTTCCTTACGGGCGCGATCCGAACGACACCAACCTGCGCATCGCGCCGACATTTCCGCCGATTGAAGAAGTGCGCCAAGCCGCCCAAGCAATGGCCACATGCACGCTGCTGGCGGCGACCGAAAAACTATTGCGCGACCGCGGCGTGAACGATTGACCACGCCCGGAATGGCAGTCGACGGCGCGCGCAGACCTCGATCTCGGACAGCATGCCGGCGATAGCGCTGCGGGTCGTGGCTCACGACTTGCGCAAAAACTCGCAGCTTGGCTCGACCGTTAAACGCACGTAATTCTACTCGCCAACCGGCATGGGC
>JBASAH010000109.1:0-4694 GCA_049650505.1 Xanthobacteraceae bacterium | reverse complement strand
GCCACCGCCAGTCCCGAAGGGGCAGCGCCCGCCACGGCCGTTGCCGCCGGCCCGGACGCCGCCATCACCGAACAGCTGCGCGAACTTACCAATGGCAAGTTCGATCGCGTTATCGGCAGCAAGAAGGACCGCACGCAGATCGACGCATTCTATTCCGGCCGCGCTTACGCGCCGTTGTGGATCACCGACGGCAAAGTCAATGCGCGCGCCACGGCGGCGATCGATTATCTTCGCCATGTCGATGCCGACGGGCTTGATCCAGCCGATTATCCGGTGCCGAATTTCGCGGCGCTGAGCACGCCGGCCGATCTGGCCGAGGCCGAAATCAAGCTGACCGGTGCGGTCGTCACTTACGCCCATCACGCCAGCGTCGGACGCGTACATTGGTCGCGCGTCAGCTCCGACATCGAATTTTCTACGCCGGCTGCGGAGCCGGGTGACGTTCTTGCCGCCGTTGCCGGCGCCAGCGACGTCGCCGCCACGCTCGATTCCTACGAGCCGCAAACTCCCGGTTATCGCGCGCTCAAGGCGAAGCTCGGCGATATCCGCGCCGGCAAGATCGATAAGGAGAAAGCGCTGAATGGCAAAGGCGCCGTGCTGAAGATCGGCATGGAGGACGACCGGGTGCCAGCGCTGCGCGAACGTCTTCATGTTTCCGGCGGCAGCGGTACCACTTACGACAAGCCGCTCGCCGAAGCAGTCAAAAAATTCCAGCAGCAGCACGACCTCGCCACCACCGGCACGCTCACCGCGGCGACCGTCGAAGCGCTCAATGGCCGACAGCCCGACCGCGGGACCGACATCATTCTCGCCAATATGGAACGCTGGCGCTGGATGCCGCACCGGTTTCCGGACACTTACGTGATCGTCAACCTGCCGGACTTCACGCTGCGCGTGATGCACGGCGGCAAGCAAATGTGGATGACCAGAATCGTGATCGGCAAGCCCGAGATGCCGACGCCGATCATGACGGCGGAAATGAAATTCATCACCGTCAATCCGACGTGGAACGTGCCGCCGTCGATCGTTAATCACGAATATCTGCCGGCGCTGGCGCAGGATCCGACGGTGCTCGCGCGCATGGGCTTAAGAGTCGACCGTAACGCCGATGGCAGCATTCACATCTCGCAGCCGCCAGGCGATAAAAACGCGCTCGGCCGGATCCGTTTCAACTTCCCGAACAAATTTCTCGTCTACCAGCACGACACCCCGGACAAATACATGTTCGCCAATGACAAACGCGCGTTCAGCCACGGCTGCATGCGCGTGCAAGACCCGGTGCACTATGCCGAGGTGCTGTTGTCGCTGGTCCGTCCCGGCGATGGCTACACCGAGGATCGCATTCGGAAAATGTTCGGTACCAGCGAGACCGACATCCAGTTCCCGACTTTCATTCCGGTTAATCTGACCTATCAGACGGCTTTCGTTGACGACGCCGGCAAACTTGAAATTCGCGACGATATTTATGGTCGCGACCGGGCATTGCTTGCCGTCCTCAAAGGCACCGATCGCAAGATCGCGGATATCCCCGTCGAGCACAGAATCGACATTTCACACCGCGAGGTATTGGCGATTCCGGACGAGCCGTACTGGTTCGGCGGCCGCACCGCATATGGCGGCGGGCGCGGCTACTATCCGAATGGTGGCGGGTATTACGGTGGCGGCAACTTCTTCTCACGCATGTTCGGCGGCTACGGCAGCGCTCAACCAGTGCCGCCGGCGTCGTTGCGTCACCGCGGCACTCCCCGCCCCAAGAAGCTCACCCATTCAGGGCAAACTGTGGAGCGTTAATCGGGGAAGGTCTCCGGCGTTAACGCTATTTATCCCCAAATCGCGCTATTCCTCGGGCCGCCGGGCGGGCTTGCGGCGGCCACTTTTTGCCACACTAGGCCTTTAGCCCTATTCCCGGTGTTCGGGGGTGGGGTACGACCGTTCGCGTTGACCCTTCCCAAATTAACGATGCGTTAGCGTTACCGGCGCGGTGGAAGCTGCGGCGGATCGCGAATGCGCCAATGCGAGATTGGGTCAGTGCACGTTCACAACGCGCAACTGAGTACTCGTCGATTGTTCGCGGCACGCACCGTTTATTCGGTCGGTCTGGCACTGCTCATTTTCATCTTCGGCTCGAAGACGTTGCAAAACGCGGTCGCGGAGGGCGATACGCGAACCATTACGATGCATCATCTTCATACCGGCGAAGACATCACGATCACGTACAAGCGCAACGGGCGTTACGATGAGAGCGCGCTGGAGAAGCTTAACTGGTTCTTGCGCGACTGGAGGCGTGGCGAACAGACCCGCATGGACCCGCACCTCATCGACTTGGTTTGGGAAGTACAGCGCGAAGCCAATGCGAAGGAGCCAATTGAAGTTGTCTGCGGCTATCGAGCGCCGCAAACCAACGCAATGCTACGGCGGCGCAGCGGTGGTGTAGCGCGCTTCAGCCAGCACATGCTCGGCCACGCGCTGGACTTCTACGTTCCCGGGATCCCACTCGAACAGCTTCGCGCGGTCGGTTTGCGGCTACAGCGCGGCGGTGTCGGCTTCTATCCGACCTCCGGCTCGCCCTTCGTGCACATGGACACTGCAGGTGTGCGTATGTGGCCGCGCATGACCCATGAGGAATTGGCGCGCGTATTCCCCGATGGACGCACCGTCCACATTCCGAGCGACGGCAAGCCGCTGCCGGGCTATGCGCTGGCGTTGGCCGAGATCAGAAAGCGCGGCGGCACGCCCTCGGAGATCTCGCTCGACGCGGCGCGCAGCGTCGGCGTAAATGTCGAGACGGTGTTGGCCAGCAACGAGCGGGCCGCCGTCAATCCGTTCGCTAAGCTTCTGGGCCTCGCGCGTGAGGCCGACGAAGAGGACGATGCGGCGGCGCGATCGGCGACAGCGGCGGTCTTGGCCCCGCTTCGGGCCCAGCCCAAGCCGGCCATGCCGGCTAGCATCGCCACAGCGCAACACAACGTGGACAACAAGCCGGCGGCGGGCAGCATAGCCGATGCCAGGCCCAGCAAGTCCGCAAGCGATGCGTCGGCGCCAAAGGTCGTTCAAGTCGCAGCGCTGTTGCCGCCGTCGCCACCGGCTGCTCTGACGCAAGCCGCCGAAGTAGCGAGCGCCACAACCGCCAACGATATCATCCGCTCGCGCGGCTATTGGCAGGGTCCGCCAGATGGCATGACGACCACGACGTCCTCTGCTCGCCCGTCGCGCCGTGAGGCTTCGCCGAAGTCCAGCGGCAAGGGCGAGGCCACTGGAGCGATTGGCCCCTTCCCCGACCCGCGTGTCGACCACGCCGCCGAAGTGACGCTGGCCTATGCCGAGCAGCCGCCGGCGCACCCATCCGAAAAGGTCTCTATCGCTGGTGTCGCCGCGTTGCGTGCCGCCGCAATTTCCGCCGAGCCGGAGGTTCGTCCGGCGCAAGCGCTTTATTCCGAACAGGATGCTCCCGCCGCACCGGTTATGCCGAGCGGCACCAGCATCGCGGTCAAGCGCGTCGCCAATCAAGTTGCTTCGTCAATTCTCAGCGCCAGCGCATCGTCCGTGATCGCGATCAAGGCCGGCATGCGTCTCGAAAATCCCTGGCTACGGGCGGTGCTGGTGGCGCCAAACGTGCACCGCTTCCTTACGACGCTTGCGCTCGGTGCGCGCGATTTCCGCTCGCTTGCCGCGCTCATGATCAAGCCGCGCAGCGCGGTGATGATGACGTTCGCCGCTGATCCCTATCCCGGCCTTAATCACGAGCGTTTTAGCGGGCCCGCGGTCGTATTCATCTCAACTGTGAGCTATCAGACGCGCACTGCGACATTGCAGTAGACCTCATCCTCGCTGAAATGATGTGAGTAGGGTTTGCGGCTCGCCGTCGCGCCCCCGGCAATAACACCAGCCTATTCGAGCATGCCGAGCGCATGCAGGTAGGTGTGCAGAATTGCCTCCTGCTCTTTGCGCTCGTCGAGGTCTTGTTTGCGCAAACGGACGACGACGCGCAACGTCTTAACGTCAAACCCGTTGCCCTTGGCCTCGGCATAGACGTCGCGGATGTCGTCGGCGATCGCCTTCTTCTCTTCGTCTAGCCGTTCGACGCGTTCGACGAAGGCTTTGAGCTGCTCCTTGGCGAAACGGCGAGCGGGCTGATCGTCCTTGACGGCGGCTGCAGTAGCCATTGGGCACTCCGTGGCGCGGTTCTCTCAATGCGCCGCAGGATTCGAAGCTGTGCGGCTCGCGGTCAAGCGCTCGGCACGCTCATCCACAGCACTGCACAGGCGGGCGCACAGCCGATGTTCTGCTCAATGCTTTTGACTTGCTTTTTCGAATGCCGCCTTTTGCTCGCCCGACGCCTCTTTCTGGTGCTTGGCGCGCCATTCATCATAGGGCATGCCATAGACGATCTCGCGGCTCTGCTCCTTGGTCATTGGCAGCCCTTTGGCGTCGGCGGCATCCTTCATCCAATTGGAGAGACAGTTGCGGCAAAAACCCGCCAGGTTCATCAGATCGATGTTCTGCACGTCGGTGCGCGCGCGCAAATGCTCGACTAGGCGGCGGTACACCGCAGCTTCGAGTTCCGTCCGGGCATTTTGATCGATAGCCATAATCTTCTCCGCGGGTTAGCTATGGAAAAAGGAAAGATAGAGAGCCGGCGCGGGTCTTTCCATACTGCGCCTGCGCATGAGTTTCAAAACCTCGGACGCCAATTG
>JBASAH010000108.1:0-4982 GCA_049650505.1 Xanthobacteraceae bacterium | reverse complement strand
GCCATGGATGATCCGGCGCGAATACGGTGAGCTCGGTGACGCCGCGCGCGGCGTCGAAACCGACCGCGGTCGCAAGCTTCTTGCCGGCCGCCTCGGTGGCGCGCACGAAACGGGCGTGGCCGAGTTTGTGCGCCAGGTCGACCTTGAGCCAGTACGCCGGATAGTGCCGCTCGATGTAACGGTCGAGCGTGTCGGCTGGCCAATCCGAAAGCGCGGCGCGGAATTCGGCCTGCGCGGCGGCGACGCGCTTCGCGCGATTGACCTCGGAGAAGCCGCCGGTGAGCACCGGCTCGGTTTCGTAATACAGCGTGCGCATAAGCTGCGCCTTCCAGCCGTTCCAGACGCCGGGTCCGACGGCGCGGATGTCGGCGGTCGTCAAAATGGTCAACAGCTTGAGCCGTTCCAGCGATTGCACCACGGCGGCGAAGTTCTCGATCGTCTTGCGGTCGGAGAGATCGCGCGATTGCGCCACCGTCGACATTACCAAGTGAACCTCGACCAGCCACGCGACCAGTTCGGTATCGGCGGCGCTCAATCCCAGGCGCGGCCCGAGGCGGCGCGCCAGACGGGCGCCAGCAATCGAATGGTCTTCGACCCGGCCCTTGGCGATGTCGTGCAGGAACAAGGCGACGGCCAGCACCGGGTAATGCTGCGGCTGGATCGTCTTGATCAATTCGCTCGCCAGCGAAACTTCGGGATTGTCCGCGCGCGCGATCTCATTGAGCGTGCCGATGCAGCGGATGAGGTGCTCGTCGACCGTGTAGTAGTGATACATATTGAACTGCATCATCGCCACGATGCGGCCGAACGCATGTACGAAGGCGCCGAGCACGCCGGCTTCGTTCATGCGGCGCAGCACGATTTCCGTCGCGTCCGGTGAGGTCAGAATCTCGAGAAACAGGCGGTTGGCTGCCGCGTCCTCGCGCAGGGTCTTGTCGATCAGCTTGAGCGAGCGCGTGGCGGTGCGCATCGCTTCCGGGTGAAATTCGAGATTGTGTTGCTGCGCCAGCCGGAACAGGCGGAGAAGATTGATCGGATCGCGCCGGAACACGTCGGCGCGCACGATATTGATGCGGTTGTTATCGACGATGAAATCGTCGCTCAATTTTTTCGGTCTTGGCGCCGGACGAAAACGCGCCATCATCCGGCTGAGCACCGGCGCCGGCGTGGCTTGGCGCTCCTCTAAGCCGGCGCAGAGAATGGCGGTGAGGTAACCGACATGCTTGGCGGTGAGGAAGTAATGCTTCATGAAGCGTTCGACATCGCGCAAGCCGGGATGCGCGGTATAGCCAAGCCGCACGGCGATATCGCGCTGGGTGTCGAACGACAGGCGCTCCTCGGCGCGGCCGGCGAGGAAGTGCATGTTGCAGCGGACCGACCAGAAAAAATCGTCACAGCGGCGGAACATGTTGTATTCGTCGCGGTCGAACACGCCGCGCTCGATCAGCTGCTCCGGCTCGCGCACGCGATAGACATATTTGGCGATCCAGAACAATGTGTGCAGGTCGCGTAAGCCGCCTTTGCCGTCCTTGACGTTCGGCTCGACCAGATAGCGCGATTGCCCGCCGCGGCGATGACGCTCTTCGCGCTCGGCAAGCTTGGCGGCGACGAATTCGGCTGCGCTGCCTTGCGCCACTTCCTTGTCGAAGCGCGCGGTCAGCTCATTGTAGAGCTTGACGTCGCCGAACAGATACCGCGCTTCGAGAAGCGCAGTGCGGATCGTCATGTCCGACTTGGCTTGGCGAATCGATTCATCGACTGAGCGCGTGGCGTGGCCGACTTTTAATCCCATATCCCACAAGCAATAGAGCAGCGCCTCGGCGACCGATTCTCCCCACGCCGTTTGTTTGTAGGGCAGCAGAAACAGAAGATCGATGTCGGAGCCCGGCGCCAACAGGCCGCGGCCGTAGCCGCCGGTGGCAACCACCGCCATGCGTTCGGCCTCGGACGGCGCGCGCGACGGATAAAGTTCGCTGCCCGCGAATTCGAACAGGATACGAATGATCTCGTCCTGCATGACCGCGAGCCGCTCGGCGCAGCGCCGGCCATGGCGGTCCTTGAGCAATAAATCCTCGGCGCGCGCACGCGCCTGCATGTGTGCGGTTTTAAGCCGCTGGGCGACCGCGTTGCGCAATTCGCGTTCGCGCCCCGCATGACGTTCGGCCAGCAGTTTGAGTTCGGCACTCAGCGCCGCCGGGTCGATCAGCTCGCCGGCGCCGCGCGGCGATGGCTGCGATGATTGCGACGGTTGCGAGGATCGCGAGGATCGCGAGGGTCGAAGGTTCAACATCGGCACTAAGGCTTAGCGGAGCGGCCGGGCACTGTCATTGTACTCACTTGGTAATCGTACTCACTTGGTAATCGTACTCACTTGGTAATCGCGTGCGGCCAAGCGGCATGCGAGGTTTGGCGTCGCGTGGCTGACCGAGAATAGATTATTCTACAATACAATCTCTTCATGGGCGTTTTTCCGATTGACGCGCCGCAAATGCCCTCTTATGGAAAAAACATAGTGTGGAGGTCTCAAATGCTCAATCGCCGCAACTTGCTTGCCAGCGCCGCAGGCGCCGCGTTCGCGCCGCTTGGTTTTCACCGCCCGGCGCGTGCCGCCGACAAGCCGACGGAGATCCGCATCGATTGGGCGACCTACAATCCGGTCTCCATGGTGCTCAAGGACAAGGGCCTCCTGGAAAAAGAATTCGCCAAAGACGGCATTGGCATTCGCTGGGTGCAGACGCTCGGCTCGAACAAGGCGCTCGAGTTTTTGAACGCCGGTTCGATCGATTTCGGCTCGACCGCGGGCTCGGCGGCGCTGCTCGGCAAGATCAACGGTAATCCGATCAAATCGATCTACGTCTATTCGCGGCCGGAATGGACGGCTTTGGTGACCAGAAAAGACACGCCGATCGCCAAGATCGAGGATCTCAAAGGCAAACGCGTCGCGGTGACGCGCGGCACCGATCCGCACATTTTTCTGGTGCGCGCTTTGCTTTCGGTCGGCATGAGCGAGAAAGACATCAGCGAGGTGCTCCTGCAACACCCCGATGGCAAGACCGCGCTGATCCGCGGCGACGTCGACGCCTGGGCCGGTCTCGATCCGATGATGGCGGCGGCGCAGGTCGAGGATGGGGCGCGGCTATTTTATCGCAACAAAGACGCCAACACTTACGGCATCCTCAATAGCCGCGAGGAATTTCTGACAAGTTATCCCGAACTGGCGCGGCGGGTGCTCGCGGTATACGAGACCGCGCGCAAATATTCGCTGGCGAACTACAATGACGAGAAGCGCGTGTTCGTGGAGGCGACCAAGCTGCCCGACGCGGTGGTCGATATTCAGCTCAAGGAGCGCACCGAGCTGACCTTCAATCGTATCGGCGCGCCACAGCGCGACACCATCCTCAAGGCCGGACTGGCGCTGCAACAGGCTGGCGTCATAGCGGCGAATGTCGACGTGAAAAAAGCGCTCGACGATCTGATCGACGATCGCTTCGTCAGCGTGACATAGCTCGGTTTCCCGGATGCGGTACAGCGCGCAGCGGTGCACCGCAGATCCGGGATCTTTCCAATCACCGCGCGCATGACGATCCCGGTTCAGCAGCGCACCACTACGGACTGCGCTGCGCCCGGGAAAAGAACGCCGCCACATTGCATTTGCCCGGTTCACCATGTCTGTTGTCGCCATGAGCATCGCCGCGGAAGGCAGTCCGGCGCAGGAACGGTCGGCGGCGAGCCGGCGCACGCGGTTCATACGGCCGGCTCTAGGTCTGATTGTGCCAGTGACGCTGGCGCTGGCATGGGAAATCATTGTGCGGCTCGGCTGGTCGAGCGGGCGGTTGGCCCCGCCGCCGTCCGTCATCTTCTGGACTTTCGTCGAACTTGCCCGCACCGGCGAATTGCAGCGTGACACTTTGGTGACCTTGTCGCGGGTCGCCGCTGGATTCGTTTCTGGTGCCGTGGTCGCGACGCTCGTCGGCGCGGCGACCGGCTATTCGGCGACGCTGCGGCGCCTGCTCGATCCCAGTCTGCAGGCGCTGCGCGCGGTTCCGTCGATTGCCTGGGTACCGCTGTTCATCCTCTGGCTCGGGATCTTCGAGGCCTCGAAAGTGACGCTGATCGCGGTGGGCGTATTTTTTCCGGTCTATCTCGGTCTGATGGGCGCGATCCAATCGGTCGATCGCAAGTTGGTCGAAGTGGGCCGCGCCTTCCGGTTGTCCGATTTCGCGATGGTGCGGCGGATTTTGCTGCCGGCCGTGCTGCCGGCCTATGTGATTTCGTTACGCTCGGGGTTGGGGCTCGGCTGGATGTTCGTGGTAGCCGCGGAACTCATGGGTGCCTCCGAGGGTCTCGGTTATCTGTTGATCGACGGCCAGCAGCTCGGCAAGCCAGCCGAAATCGTCGCCGCCATCGTCGCCTTCGCGATTGTCGGCAAGGCTACCGATTGGCTGATCGCGCTCGTTGCGGCGCCATTCCTGCGCTGGGAAGATGTGGTGCGAGCGGAGTGATCCCGTGACAGTTTTGACCGCTCGTCGCCGCGGCCCGCCTACGCTCGCTGGACGAGCTTCGGCGGGTTTGAAGTCCGCCGAAGCGCACAGCGCGAAGGCGGAAAGCGGCGACCCAGAACGCATCAAAGCACGCCGCAATTTCGTGCTGGATTCCCGCCTGCGCGGGAGTGAGCGAAAAAAGCTCTAGCGTCGCCATGCTCGTGCTCGATCGAATCGGTAAGACTTATCCCAATGGCGTACACGCGCTCGGCGGCGTGTCGCTTGAAGTCGAGCTTGGCGAGATCGTCGCCGTGATCGGCGGCTCGGGCTGCGGAAAATCAACGCTGTTGCGCGCCATCGCCGGACTCGATCCGGCCAGCGAAGGCGCGGTGTTCTTGGATGGCGAGCCGATCACCGCGCCGCATGAGAAGATCGGCGTCATCTTCCAGGAGCCGCGGTTGCTGCCTTGGCTGAAAGTTGCCGACAATGTCGGCTTTGGTC
>JBASAH010000107.1:0-2680 GCA_049650505.1 Xanthobacteraceae bacterium | reverse complement strand
GCCCAGCGCCCGTTGCCATCCATGATGATGGCGACGTGCCGGGGCGTATCAAAGCCATCGCCGCCCGACTGCAACTGCTGACTTGCTTTTGTCGATATTGCCGCGTCGCTCAAACTGTCATGATCTCCTTTTCTTTGGTGGCAAGGAGTTTCTCGACTTCGGCGATCGTCGAGTCGGTTGCCTTTTGCACCTCGTCGGCTTGCCGATTGTGTTCGTCCTCGCTGATCTTGTGATCCTTTTCCAGTTTTTTGAGAAGGTCGAGGCCATCGCGGCGAACATGGCGCACTGCGATGCGGGCGCCTTCGGCATATTTGTGGGCAACTTTAACAATTTCCCGCCGACGCTCCTCGTTCAGTTCGGGGATTCGCAAACGCAACACTTGCCCTTCGGTGGAAGGCGTCAGCCCGAGATTGGCAGCCGAGATTGCCTTCTCCACCGCGTGAACCATGGAACGGTCCCAAACTTGCACACTGAGCAGCCGCGGTTCAGGCACGCTGATCGTGGCGAGCTGGTTGAGCGGCATATGTGAGCCGTAGGCTTCAACCTGGACATGATCGAGCAAAGCAGTCGAAGCGCGGCCAGTGCGCAGCCCTGAAAGTTCTTGTTTGAGGGCTGCGATAGCTCCCTGCATGCGGCGCTTCAGATCGTTCATATCGAATGTCGTCGTTGCCATGGTAGCCTCCGTGGCACCCTATGCCGGCACTGCCGCGGCGCGTGCACGCGGCAATTTTTCCTCTCATCACGTTTTCTTAGGCGCAGTGGCCGCGAGCGCTAGAATCCCGATTTAGCTGACAGTCGTGAAATGGCCTCTGCCGCACAAGACATTTTCAATTGCGCCATGCTCGCGGATCGAGAACACGATGATAGGCATACGGTTTTCCTGGGCAAGCGCGAACGCCGTTGCGTCCATGATCTTCAAGCGACGATCCATGGCTTCCTGATGGTCGAGATGGTCAAAACGGGTCGCTTTGGGATCATGTTTCGGATCTGCGGTATAGACCCCGTCCACGTCGGTAGCCTTGAGGACGGCGTCGCACTGCATTTCTGCGGCGCGCAGGATGGCCGTCGTGTCGGTCGTGAAATAAGGATTACCGGTGCCGCCCGCGAACACGATGATGCGTTTGTCTTCCAAATGGCGGAGCGCGCGCTGGCGCTCGTAAGTCTCGCAGACTTGCGGCATGGTGAGCGCGGACATCGTGCGCGCGCCGATCCCGGCCCGTTCGATCGCGGCTTCCAAGACCAGCGCATTCATAACCGTCGCCAGCATGCCCATGGCATCCGCGGTCGGCCGCGAAATGCCATCCTCGGATACTTTCGCACCGCGCAGTACGTTGCCGCCGCCAACCACCACGCCGAGACTGATGCCGAGCCGGTGTGCGGCGACGAGGTCGCGGGCGAAGCGATCGATCGTCGCTTGATGAATGCCGAATTTTTCGGGGCCGCTTAATGCTTCGCCAGACAGTTTAACGATGACGCGTCGGTATTTCGGTTTTGCCATTGAGATGCCCGCCCCTCGTCGCGGTCGATCCTCGCAGGATACGGCTATTCCATTGCAACCGAAAACCCTAGCACCGCCTACAACAAGTGCCGCCTACAGTCAGTGCGTACCGGCAAGAGCAGCGACCTCGCCTCCAAAATCGCCGCTTGCGCGTTCGATTCCCTCGCCGAGGCCAAAACGTACAAATCCAGTGACCTTGATCGGCGCACCAACCGTTGCCTCAGCCTCTTTGATAGCCTGAGCCACGCTTTTCTTATCGTCGAAGATGAAACCCTGGTCCAACAGGCAAACCTCTTTGTAAAAGGTCTTTAAGCCGGATTCGACGATCTTATCGATCACATTGGCGGGCTTGCCCTGCGCTTTGGCCTTGTCGGCCAGCACGGCTTTCTCGCGCTCGATGGCGGCGGCATCCAACCCAGACGGATCGATTGCCTGTGGATTGGCGGAGGCGACGTGCATCGCCACCATCCGCCCGAAAGCTTTCAGCTCATCATCCTTGCCGGCCGATTCGAGCGCGACGATCACCCCGATCCGACCCAATCCGTCGCTCACCGCATTATGGACATAGCTCGCGATCGCGCCTTTGCCGACTGAAAGGCCGGCGGCGCGCCGCAAGCTCATGTTCTCGCCGACCTTGGCAATCGTGTCGGCGATCGCTTCGCTGATGGTGATGTTGCCCACTTTGGCGGCGAGGATTTTGTCGATGCTCATGCCGGCATCGAGCGCGGCGTCGGCGATCATCTTCACCAGACCCTGAAACAAATCGTTGCGCGCGACAAAGTCGGTTTCCGAATTGACTTCGACCAGAATTCCTTTGGCGCCTTTAACGGCAACGCCAACCAAGCCTTCGGCGGCCATGCGGCCGGCCTTCTTGGCGGCCTTGGAAAGCCCCTTCTTGCGCAGCCAATCGACCGCGGCGTCGAGATTGCCGCCGCTCTCACTAAGCGCGGCCTTGCAATCCATCATCCCGGCTCCGGTCTGGTCGCGGAGCTCCTTCACCATGGCTGCGGAGACATTCGCCATCGAAAACCGCCTTACACTTCTTCGGCCGTCAATTCTTTAGCTTTGGCGACCCAGCTTTCCACGCGTCCGGGCAGGCCGACCTGCTCGCCGACGTTATGGGCGGCGGTCGGCGACAGCTCGGCGAGCTGTTGGAAGTGGAAAATGCCGAGATCGTTAAGC
>JBASAH010000106.1:0-1684 GCA_049650505.1 Xanthobacteraceae bacterium | reverse complement strand
CGAGGACACTTACGTCGCGGCAAGCCCGCAGCTTGCGGCGAGCCCCATCTATCGCGGCCACCGCGCCGCTATCCCCCGCCGCGAAGCGCTGATCCTGCTTTCGGCGATCAATTATCCCTGGCTGTTGCACGAACATCTCGAGGGACTCGCCGCTGCCGAGTTCCTCAATGCCGATACGCAAAAGCTTAAAGGCGCGCTGATCGACGTCTTTGCCCATCATTTCGCCGATGATTTCACCAAAGAGCCCGGCGAGGATGGCGACGCCGAACGCACCGCGCTCGCCGCCGAGCTTGTCCGCCGCGGTTTTGCCGACCTGCTCAAGCGGATCGAGCGCACCATCACCACCCGCTCGGTGTGGGGCGCGCGTCCGGAAGCCGCAGCGGCCGATGTTTTACTGACTTGGAAGCAGCTCATCGCCTTGCATCGGCAATGGCACTCCCTAACTAGGGAACTTAAGGACGCGGAAACGGCGCTGGGCCAGGACAATACCGAGGCGAACTACGCCCGGTTGCGTGACGTCAAAGCCAGGTTGGCTTCGCTTGAGGGAACCGAGGCCCTGATCGAGGGGTTTGGCGCCTCATCGGGCCGACCGGTTCGGTCATTGTAGGCGGCCGCGGCGCGTGCCGCGCGTGACATACAGCTGGCGGGGGAATAAGAGGTCGCCCCTCGCTGTTGTCATAGTTAGTCGGAGCTTAACGCAGTTTCGACAAATTTGACCTCGATTCGGGTGGCGTAGGCCGGTAACACCGCGCCGGCGCCGCCTTTTTGGCCGCCCCGTAACGAGGAATCGGGCGTGGGCGGCCCAATAACAAGGGGATATGGGCCAAGGGACTATTTGGGATCTGGCCCTGATCCCGCAGATCCGTGCCCGCTGGCGCTCGAGTCACTCGCCATAGGGTAGGGGACCCGAGTTAGCGGATCAAAGAGGCGGCCGCCAAGGCGCGCAGTTGGAGATTGAAGAGCATGGCAACCAAAAGCGCGGCCACCAAGATCGTCGCGGCCAAGTCCGCCGTAACCAAGTCCAAGGTCGTCCGACCCGGGACGGCGGCCCCGCAGAAAGAATCCGAGACCCCGGAAAAGGATGGCGCCGAGACCCCCGATGCGCCGCTTCCCGTGCTCGATCTCTCCGATGCCGCCGTCAAGAAGATGATCAAGCAGGCCAAGAAGCGCGGCTATGTCACCTATGAGCAGCTCAATGCTGTGATGCCGTCGGAGGAAGTCACCTCCGAGAAGATCGAAGACGTGCTGGCGATGATGAACGAGATGGGCATCAACGTCGTCGAGACCGAGGAAGCCGACAACGACGAGGAAGAGCGCGAAGAGCCGGAAGATGAGGAGGCCGAATCCGGCGAGCTCGTCGAGGTCGCGCCCAAGACGCCGGCCAAATCCGAAACCCGCGAGCCGACCGAGCGCACCGACGATCCGGTGCGCATGTATTTACGCGAAATGGGCTCGGTTGAGCTCCTCTCGCGCGAAGGCGAAATCGCCATCGCCAAGCGCATCGAAGCCGGCCGCGAGGCGATGATCGCCGGGCTTTGCGAAAGCCCGCTGTCGTTCCAGGCCATCATCATCTGGCGCGACGAATTGAACGAAGGAAAAGTCTTCCTCCGCGACATCATCGATCTGGAAGCAACCTATGCCGGCCCCGACGCCAAGCAGGCGGCCCCTGCCGTCCCCGGCGATC
>JBASAH010000105.1:0-6472 GCA_049650505.1 Xanthobacteraceae bacterium | reverse complement strand
CAATTGGGGGCCGTAAAACGCAAGCTGGCGAAGAATCGTCTGACGATGCCGCTGTTCGATACAGCGCTATACGCGCGCCGTCTCGATGCCGCCTATGAAATCATGTGCGAGCGTTACCGCACCGGGTTCCCGCCGGTTCATATGCGTGCGCGAACACCGTGATCGATACGCGCGCACGATGTGGCCCGTGTCAAAACACATGCCGCCTGCCGGCGCTTCGGCCGAAGTGAAACTAGGCAAGCTTGATCGCCTCCTTTATGGTGCCGCCCCCGGATAATGCAGAGCGAGGTGGTTCATGACAAAGGTTCGCACAACGGCAGTCGCTGTGTGGCTTGCGGCGGCAGTTTTTGTTGCCGTCAATCCGGGCACCTCGGCGCTCGCCGCCGATGCCATCGGCACCTGGTACACCGGCGACAAAGAAGGTCAGGTGCGGATCGTCAATTGCGGCGGCGCGCTGTGCGGCAATCTTATATGGCTCAAGGAACCGAACGATCCGGCGACCAGACGGCCGAAAACCGACAAGAACAATGCCGATGCGAGCAAGCAAAGTCGGCCGCTGTTGGGAGCGCCGATCGTACTCGGAATGAAGCCGAGTGGGCCCGGCCAATGGTCCGGTGACGTCTACAATGCGTCCGACGGCAAGACCTATAACGGCTCATTCACGCTGACCGGCCCGAATACTGCTGATCTTAAAGGCTGCGTCCTTAGCATCCTCTGCAAGACGCAGACCTGGACCCGCGCGAACTGATTGCGACCGTCTCAGTTCCATAGCTTCCCGGCTCTCAGCTTCTGACCGTGAGCATTATCGAGCGCGCTGTCCGAACAGCACCGCGCGCACCTTCGGATCGCGCATGTCCACTGCCGAGGCCGCCGGAATACGGATGGCGAAGGCGCGCTTGACCGCGTCGCGAGCGCGGACCGCTTCGAACCAACGTCTTAGGTGGGGAAATTGCGCCAAATCCTCGCCTTGCCGCTCGGCGAGGCGCACCCAACCGTTACAGGCGATATCGGCGATGGAGTAGCGCCCGGCCAGGAATTCATGATTGGCCAGCCGCAAATTCATAACGCCGTAAAGTCGATTGACCTCGTCGGTATAGCGGGCAATCGCATAGGCGATCTGGCTCGGAGCGTAACGGCGGAAATGAACGGCTTGACCGGCCATCGGGCCGAGCCCGCTCATCTGCCAAAATAGCCATTCCTCGACGGCGACCCGCAAGCGCTCTTCTTTGGGATAGAATTTGCCCGTCTTGCGGCCGAGATATTGCAGGATGGCGCCTGACTCGAAGACCGAGATCGGCCGTCCGTTAGGCCCGGCGGGATCAACGATTGCCGGCATGCGATTGTTCGGCGAAATCGTGAGAAACTGCGGCGTGAATTGTTCGCCTTTTGAAATATCCACCGGACGCACCACATAGGGCAGCCCGCACTCCTCGAGCATGATCGAGATTTTCCAGCCGTTTGGCGTCGGCCAATAATAAAGCTCGATCGGCTGAGCCCGGCGGGCACGTTGCCAGCCAGGGCGACGATTGGTTTGTTTTCTCGACTTGCGAACAGCAGCCACCATGAGATGTTCCTGGTGTCATGGAATGAGATAAGTCTTCCAGGATCGCGGCGAACCGCAAGAGCTCTGGCGAGGCAATGACAGGGGCTTGATTTGGCTTTCGCCCTAAAGCCCTCCTAGCCGGAGCGCGCCGAGACAGAGCAAGCCTCAACAAAAAATCGGCGCCGTGATCCACGACGCCGATGTAGTTTCGGGAGGATACTGCCAACACACCGAGGGCTTCGGCGAGATGGCTGAGGAGGAGAACCGCTGACGCGTAGGCCAGCAGATTTCAAATATCCAGTTTCTCCCCTTTTTGCTTTCGCGCTCAGCGAGCCCGAGTTACGAAGCTCGCACCCGCATCCCGCCGGCGCCCCCCGTTGCCCACTTGAGCCGGCCCGTCGTGGCAGACAATCGATCAGCCTCGACGCCGGCCGGCCCGTGTGACGCGACCTTCGACACATGCGTGCCGAAGACCGCTGCGGCTTCGACTACTTCTTCTTCCGACGCTTCGTGGTCTTCTTTGCCGCTTTCTTCGCTTTTCTCTTCTTCGCCATTGCTGCCCTCCTAGCCTGAGTGTGGATGGCGATCTCGGTGCAGTGCAGTCGCGAATCGATCCGCACTGCAACCGGATTACTACAGCGGGAGAAAAATAACAGTGACTCCGCTTAATTTTGTGTGTAAGCGCCGCCGCTCTCGGCAATATCGATCGGTGACCGGCACACCGAAGCGCGGCGCGGCGTGCAGGTATTCTCGCGTTCCGGAAATTTCTGCGAATGTTTGCGCAAAACGCAAAAACGCCGATGAAATCGTGGTTTTCGCGCGTCGCGCAACATTAATCGCGAGCGCAGGCGACACGACGCACAGCACACGCGTCATGGTTAACCGGCCCTCAATGACGTGCGCGGCAGCGGCTCTTGTTGCGGCAAAAAAATTGTGCACCGCTCGGCCTCGGCAGCACGTTTTCGGCGGTCAAACCGCGCAAAATGGGCGAATCAGTGCGCAACTGATTCGCCAACGAGCCATCGAATGGTGCCGCTGCACCGCACCGGAACATCTTTTTCGTTCTGGCTCGTGCCGCCACTTCGGCTTGCGCCGAGCGCGGCGAAACTTCACGCCCGCGCAGCGTCGGTGAACGCACGCGCGCTAGAGTTCACGCCTCGAGCCGTTTCTTCAGAAGCGCGTTGACGGTCTGCGGATTGGCTTTGCCGCCAGAGGCTTTCATTACTTGGCCGACAAACCAGCCGATCGCCTTTGGATTGGCTTTCGCGTCGGCGACCTTGTCCGGGTTATTGGCGACAATCTCATCGACTAGTTTTTCCAGCGCGCCGACATCACTCACCTGCTTCAAGCCGCGCCGTTCGACAATGTCACGCGGATCGCCGCCGTCGGTCCAAATGATCGTGAGCACGTCCTTCGCGACTTTGCCCGAAATCACCTCCTGAGCCACCATCTGCAGGATCGCGGCATTTGCTTGTGGCGTTAGCGGACCGGCTGTAATTGTCAGGCCTTCCTTGTTGAGCCGGCCGAAATATTCGTTGATCAGCCAATTGGCTGCGGCCTTGGCATCGGCTCCGGCCGCCACCATGGCTTCAAAATATTCCGCAGTCTCGCGTTCGGCCACGAGAACGCTGGCATCGTAAGGCGACAGGGCGAACTCGCGTATGAAGCGGGCTTTCTTCTCGTCCGGGAGTTCCGGCAAGCCCTTCTGCAGTTCGGCGACAAGTGAAGGTGCCAATTCGAGCGGCAACAAATCGGGATCGGGGGAGTAGCGATAGTCATGCGCCTCCTCTTTGGTGCGCATGGACCGTGTCTCGCCCTTGAGCGGATCGAACAGTCGTGTCTCCTGCTCGATCTTGCCGCCGTCCTCCAGTATCTCAATCTGCCGCCGCGCCTCATGCTCGATCGCCTGGCCGATAAAGCGGATCGAGTTGAGGTTCTTGATTTCA
Organism: Xanthobacteraceae bacterium; assembly: GCA_049650505.1. GTDB lineage: Bacteria > Pseudomonadota > Alphaproteobacteria > Rhizobiales > Xanthobacteraceae > BOG-931. Next base: position 2,983 of record JBASAH010000105.1, on the reverse strand, counting down.
CAGCGTGTACCCAGCGCCGCGCCGAGCTTGCGCACCGAAACATTGACGTCGGCACGCAGGTTGCCCTTCTCCATATCGCCGTCGCAGGTGCCGAGATAGCGCAACACCGAGCGCAATTTGCGCAGGAATGCCATCGCCGCTTCGGCGGAGCGCAGGTCGGGCTTGGTCACGATTTCCATGAGCGCAACGCCGGAGCGGTTGAGGTCGACAAGCGATGTATCCGGGTTCTGTTCGTGCAGCAATTTGCCGGCATCCTGCTCAAGATGCAGGCGTTCGATACCAACCCGCGCCATCTCGCCATCGGCCAGGTCGACGATGACTTCGCCTTCGCCGACAATCGGCGACTTGTACTGACTGATCTGGTAGCCCTGCGGCAGATCGGGATAGAAATAATTCTTCCGGTCGAACACCGATTTGAGATTGATCTGCGCTTTGAGGCCGAGCCCGGTCCGAACCGCTTGGCGCACGCACTCGGCGTTGATCACCGGCAGCATTCCGGGCATGGCGGCATCGACCAGCGAGACATGCGCGTTCGCCTCGCCACCGAATTCGGTGGAAGCGCCTGAGAACAGCTTGGCCTGGGAATTGACCTGGGCATGGACTTCCATGCCGATCACGACTTCCCAATCGCCGGTCAAGCCCCGGATAAGCTTGGATCTTTGTGCGGGAGCGTCCATTACGCGCCGGACCTGATTGCTTTGGCGGTCCCGTTACGCGCTTCGCGCGCGCGCGGCAAGCCCCGCTCCCGCTGCGAGGCAGCCGTCAGGAATTTCGATAAGGACCGGCCAGTTAGCCGGCGCACTTCGGCGTGCAGAACGGGCCGAAGCAGGGCAGCACTTGGTTCAATGCGCCGTTGACGCAAAGCTGCTGCCCGCACCAATTTGTCTGTGCGTTGCACTGATACGAACAGATCGTCCCGGCATTCACCGCCTTTTTCTCAAACGCGCCGGCGCCGGGCGCAAGCTTCATCGTGTGCTTCATCGCGTTGGCTGAAGCGGCTGACAGACCCAACGGCATTGTCACTGCAAGCGCTACTGCAAGGCCAAATACAAAGACTTTGGCAATCGACATACTCCGCATGATCTTCCCCCAATTCCTCGACGCATTGATCTTAGCTTGTGAATGAACCGACGCGAGTGATGCGGCAAGAGATCGGACGTCTGGCTTGGCCCGCCGTCGGTTTTCGAACGCCGGACACCATACGCAATAAATCCAGAGATCGATCGGGATCGGCTAGCCTTCCTCGCGCCAAAGGCCAAGCGCTTCTTGCGCCGGGCGGTCCGAAATCGAGAACAGTACAGTTTCCTTCGCCGCATTATGCGCGTAGCGCTTCCATGGCGGCACGACGAAAACGTCATTGGGCCGCCATTCCAGGATTGTCCCATCCACGTTGGTTGAGCCACCGCCTTCGACGCAGACAAAGATAGTCCCGTCGGTCGAACGGTACCGCTCGCCCTTAAAGCCCTTGGGCAACATCGACAGATAGGCACCCATGGTTGGCAGCACCGGCCCGCCAGTGACCGGATTGGCATAGCGCACGCGCGCGCCATGATGCTTATCGATATTGCCCGCTCGCATCATGCGTTCGACGATCGGCCGCGTGCGCGCAAATGTGTAATTGATGACGGGCGTCTTGCTGGTGACGGCCGTGCCGTCGGGGAGTACGCCCGAGCCATAAAAGCTTAGTGAATCGCCATCTTGACGCTTCGTTGCCTGAGTCGGCTCATCGAAGTCCTCGGCAAACGAGGCTTCGAAGAAATTCACGGCCGGAACGTCGAGCACGTCGAGCCACAGCATCGGCTTATCGGAAGTATTGCCGTGATCATGCGGCGCCCAATTCGCGGTGATGACAAAATCGCCGGGCGCCATGAACGCCTTTTCGCCTTCGACCGCGGTGTAGGCGCCCTCCCCGTCCAGCACAAAGCGAATCGCCGCCGCGGCGTGCCGATGCGCCGGCGCAACTTCGCCCGGCAGGATCATTTGGATCCCCGCAAACAGGGAGTTGGTGACGCGGGATTCGCCGCGTAGCGATGGATTTTCCAGAATCAAAACCCGGCGCTTGGCTTCCTCGGCAGTAATCAAACTGCCGGATTCCATGACCAGCGATTTGAAGTCATCGAAGTGCCAGATCGCCGGCTGGCAGCGCGACGCCGGCTCCTTGGTTACGAGGGAGTCCATGACTTTCCAGAGCGGCCGCATGTCGTGTTTGGCAATGCGGTCGTAATAGGCTTGCCGGACCGCTTCGATATTGTGTTTCGGGCTTGGTTTGCCGTTACCGGTTTTTTTGGTGGCGGCGACCGCCATGGCGTCCTCCTCGGGCATCACATTTAACTGACAATATAATGAAACCGTATGGCCGGGGGTAGCGCGACGCTGGCGTGAACTTGCAACCCACCCCCTCGGCGCCGGGAATGCTTATCGTTCCGCCTTACGTATTCACGTTGCCGCCATCCACGGCGATCGTCTGCCCGGTAATGAAGTCGCTGTCGGCGCTTGCCAGAAACACCAGGGCGCCAAGTAAATCCTGCGGATGTTCGTCACGTTTAAGGGCGCGTGCGGCCACCGCGCGCGAGCGTGCGGTCTCCACGTGGCCGGGATTTTCGGCCATCACCGTCTCGCTCATGGTGAAGCCGGGGGCGAGCGTATTGACGCGGATGCCGTGCTCGCCGAGCTCCCGCGATAGCGCCCGGGTCATCGCCATGATGCCGCCCTTCGAGGTGACGTAATGCAACATCGAGGGAATGCCGCGATAGGCAGTGCCGGAACCGATATTGATGATCTTGCCGTAGCCCTGCGCGCTCATTTGCGGCACCACATGCTTCACCAAAAGAAACGGTCCGCGCAAGTTGATCGCCATCACGCGGTCCCACAGCTCGACGTCGATCTCGGTGCATTTGGTTTCCTGGAGCGGCGCGAACAGCGCGGCGTTGTTGACGAGAATGTCGACCTTGCCGAAACGCTCCATGGTTTTGGCGACCAGCCC
>JBASAH010000104.1:0-1908 GCA_049650505.1 Xanthobacteraceae bacterium | reverse complement strand
TAGTTGCACTGCAGCGCAAAAACATCTGGAATCAAACTAGTTGTTCTCGGTGTCTTCCATGACGCTTTAGGAGCGCGACCGACCATGACCCGCGATCAGATGCTCGCCTACCTTCGCGCCGCCGATGAAGTCGCGCGCGAGGCCGCGGGGCATGGCCATCATCCTTTCGGCTGCGTGCTGGTCGGCTCCGACGACCGCATCCTGATGCGCCAGGGCAACATTGACACCGTGCGTCACGCCGAGACCGAGCTCTGCCGGCGTGCCGCGGCGGCCTATCCGGCGGATTTCCTGTGGACCTGCACGCTGGTCTCGACCGGCGAGCCCTGTGCCATGTGCACCGGTGCGCTCTATTGGGCGAATATCGGCCGCTTGGTCTATGGTTTCGAGGAGGCGAAGCTCCTCGCGGAGACCGGCGACCACCCCGAGAACCCGACCATGAGCCTCGCGGCGCGGACGGTCCTCGGCTCCGGCCAGAAGCCAATCGAGGTCGTTGGCCCCTTCCCCGAGATCGAGGACGAACTCCTCGCCCCGCACCGGACCTTCTGGCGCCGCTGACGAGCCCCCCTTCCGCAGGTCATGCCAAGGCTTGACCTTGGCATCCAGGGGCCAAGCTCACGTGATTGGCCATGCCCCAACGCAGCGCAGGCCTCCTTCTTTACCGCCTGACCGACGCCGCCCCCGAGGTGTTGCCAGTCCATCCCGGCGGGCCGTTCTGGGCCAAGAATGACGACGGCGCCTGGTCGATCCCGGCCAAAACCCAATCGCGTCATCCGCCAGGAGACCGCTCGCGGGCAGAGGGCGTCCTGTCAGACGCCCTCTGAAGCCCGGCTTGGCAGTCGCGTCTCAGTCTCGCCCCCCCGATCAACGGATCCCTGCGGCGATGAGCTTGGTCAGCGCATCGATCGTCTTCGGCGTGACGACGCCCGCGCCGGTGTTGAGCGACAGCCCCGGCATCTTGTACTTCGCCGTCAACACGCACTGCACGACCGGCATGAAACCCTGCATATATAGCAGTTGATCGAGCGTAACGCTGACGTAGCCCGATTTCAGCCCGCCGATCGTCGCCGGGGCGAGGTCGATGCCGCCGACGATGATGTCGCCGGGCTTCTTGCCCGCCTTCTTCAGCGCTTCACCCATGACCCCTGTAAAATTGCCGTGCTGCATGCCGATCGCCTTCAGGTTCGGATGAGCCTGAACGTAGGCCGCGATGATCGGGATGCCGAGCGTGGCGTCGCTGTTGGCTTCCGGAGAGATCTCCAGCCGATCGACCTTGAGGCCGGCCTTTTCCAGCGTGTCGGCGAGGCCCTTCTCGGACTGGCCGCGCTCAGCCTGGCTGAAGATGCCCCAAACCACCGCCTCGTCGCCCGCCTTCAGGCCCTGCGCCAGCATAGACTTGGCCGTCAAGGCTCCGCCCGCATACAGATCAACGCCGGAATAACCAAAGCCTTTCGGCCCGAACTCATTCTGCAAATCCGTCAGCGGCGAGTTGCCGGAGGTGACGACGATGCCCTGATCAACGGCTTGCTTGACGAGGTCATGGAATGCGGTTGAGCCGGGGTGACCCATGATCTCGATGCAGTTCGGCTTGGCGGCGAACGCCTCCTTGAACTGCGCGACCATGGTTTCCGGCGCCCAGGCGGAGAACTGCGGCTTCAATTCCACGCCTAGAGCTTCGGCGGCTTCCTTAGCGCCGGTCTGTCGTGCGAGCGTCGTGCCATCGCCGGCGTTGCCGCCCATTTGCATGTACATCACAAGGCCTTTGCCGATCGGATCGGCCGACGCTGGCACGGCGGCGACCGCGAGCCCGACCGCGGCGACGCCGGTCAGCGGGAATTGAGCCAAACGCATGTTCGTTTCTCCCTTGCGTATTCGGGCCGCCGCTATCGGCGAACCCCTCCCACTCCAGAA
>JBASAH010000103.1:0-8060 GCA_049650505.1 Xanthobacteraceae bacterium | reverse complement strand
TCGCATAAGAGCGTGCCAGTAATGCGTGCGAACTTCGGAATCGTGACACTAGGGGCCGCTTTGGTCCATGCCCTCAAATATAGTAACCGGCTTGATCTCGCGCCGATGATGGGCCGCTGGCTCAGCCAAGCGGGACGTGAACTCCTCGCCGAGGCCGATGCGCTCGTCCCGGTGCCGTTGCACTGGCGTCGCTCGTGGGCGCGGCGTTTCAATCAGTCGGCGATGCTCGCGGCTGCGGTTTCGAGCCAAACCGGCGTACCGATCGCTACCGGCGCGCTCAAGCGCGTCAAGCCGACCGCACAGCAGGTCGGGCTGTCGCGGACCGAGCGCGCGGCCAATGTGCAAGGCGCATTTCGTGTGCCGAAGGACGGCAAGGCCGCCGTGACCGGACGCCGCCTCGTGCTTGTCGACGACGTGCTAACATCCGGAGCAACCGTGGACGGCTGTGCGCGGGCGCTGCTGCGCGCCGGGGCCGCCAGTGTCGACGTATTGGTTTTTGCCAGGGTTGCCGAGCCGGCGCGAACGTCCATATAACAGTTTGCTAAAAATTACGTCCGATCATGGCCGACGTCGATATCTATACAGTGCGTTATTGCCCGTATTGCCAGGACGCCAAGGACCTGCTTTCGCGCAAAGGCGTGAGCTTTCATGAGATCGACGTCACCGGAAAACGGGATGTTCGCAAACAGATGATCCAACGCGCCCACGGCCGCAGCACCTACCCGCAGATTTTCATCGGCGCGACGCATGTCGGCGGCTGCGACGATCTCTATGCGCTGGAGGAAGCCGGCAAGCTCGATTCGTTGCTTGCCGAGACGAAGGAATCGCCGACATGAGCACCGGGGCGTGCGCGAGCTTTAAGGTCGGCATGATCCAGATGCGCTCGGGCCTCGATCCCGCGGCCAACCTCGCCGCTGCATCGGACTTGATCGATCAAGCGAAAACCGCCGGCGCCGACTACGTGCTGACGCCGGAAATGACCAATATCCTGGCGATCAAGCGCGAACAATTGTTCGCAAATATCGTGGCCGAGGAGCAAGATTCGACGCTGGCAACCTTGTGCGAAGTCGCCCGCCAGCTTGCGATCTACATTCATATCGGGTCGCTTGCGATCAAAACGTCGCCCGGAAAAGCCGTTAACCGCTCGTTCCTGATCGATCGCAAGGGCGAAGTAGCCGCACGTTACGACAAGATCCACATGTTCGACGTCGATCTCGCGGACGGCGAAAGCTATCGCGAGTCCAATACCTATCGTCCGGGCGAGCTTGCCATTGTCGCTGATTTACCGTGGGGCCGCCTCGGCCTGACGGTGTGTTACGATTTGCGCTTTCCCGCGCTGTACCGCGCGCTGGCCGAAGCCGGCGCATCCTTCCTGGCGATTCCATCCGCCTTTACCCGGCAGACCGGCGAAGCACATTGGCACGTGCTGCAACGCGCCCGCGCGATCGAAAACGGCTGCTTTGTTTTCGCCGCCGCGCAAGGCGGCAAGCACGAAAATGGCCGCGAGACTTTTGGGCATTCCCTGGTCGTCGATCCGTGGGGTCGCATTCTGGCCGAGGGCGGCACCGAGCCCGGCCTCGTGATGGCGCAGATCGACCCATCGGAAGTCGCCGCCGCGCGGCAACGGATACCTTCGCTGCATCACGGCCGGCGCTTTGAATTGGTCGAGCCGCTCGCCGAACCCCTCTACCTCCACGCGGTGAGGGAGCCGACATGATTCGCTACGCTCTTAACTGCGATAACGGTCACGCTTTCGAAAGCTGGTTTGCGAATTCGGCCGCCTACGACAAGCAAGCCAAGCGCAAGCTTGTCACATGCCCGGTCTGCAGCTCTGCGAAAGTGGAGAAGGCGATCATGGCCCCGAGCCTGGGCCCAAGCTTAAATAGCGAAGCCTCCGAACCGCGGCCGCCGTCGCCGACACCGACGCCGCCCAATCCCGCCCCGCCGCCGCCACTGCAGCCAGGGCCGATGCCGCCAATTCCGCCGAAAACGCCGGTCGCGATGATGTCCAGTGCCGAGCGCGAGCTGCGGCACAAGCTCAAAGAACTTCGCGATCACATTACCAAAAACGCAAGCTATGTCGGGCCACGCTTCCCCGAAGAGGCGCGTAAAATCCATTACGGCGAGACCGAGCATCGCTCGATCTACGGCGAAGCATCGCCGGACGAAGCAAGAGAGTTGCACGAAGAGGGCATCGAGTTTCACCCGTTGCCGATCCTGCCGGACGACAAGAACTGACGGCAAGCTTTTCAATAGGCCAAAAGCAGAAGCGCCACGCCGGCGACGACAAGCGCCATGCCGATCGCCTCGCGCGCGCTGGTGCGTTGACCGAAGCCGTAGCGCGCGATCAATTGCGCGAATAGCACCTCCACCAGCGCCAGCGTGCGCACGCTTGCCGCGGTCGCAAGCGCGAAGGCGAGAAACCAGAATTGCGAGGCGAGCGCGCCCATAAAGCCGGCGAATAGCGACGGCTTCCACGCGCGTAACAGCGCGAACATCACGGTTGGCCTACGCAGCGACAGATAGAGCGACAGCGCGGCAGACTGAATGGCGAGCCCGACCACGAGCGTAAATGTCGCCGCCATGACGTAATCGGCCAAGCCGAGGCTTAAGATTGCGCCGCGAAATCCAATGACGGCAAGCGCCAGCGCTCCGCCGGAGGCGAGGCCGAGCAGCGTCGGTCTTATCCCTCCCACCATGCCGCCGGGCTTGGTCGACATGACGATCACGCCAAGCGTCGCCGCCACGATGGCCGCGAGCATCGACGGCGTCACCGCATCGCCAAGAAAGACGAAGCCGAACAGCGCCACCTGGATCGGCTCCGTCTTGGTATAGGCGATGGTGACGACGAACGAGCGTTCCCCCATGGCGGCGAGCATCAGCGCCGTGGCGGCGATCTGGATGAATGCGCCGGCGGCGACCCAGGGCCAAAAATTAAGTCCCGGCCGCGGCACCGGCGTTCCAGTCACCGCCAGCAGCACGGCGAAGAAGATCAGCGCGAAGGGAAAGCCGAATAGAAAGCGAACTTGTGTCGCGCCGACGGTCCCAAGGCTCGCGGTCAATTCGCGCTGCATGGCATTGCGGATGGTCTGGGCAAATGCGGCGGCGACGGTAAAAACGGCCCAGAGCCAGGGCGTCGCGGTCACGCCGCCTTCTCCGCAACAACCATGTAATTGACGTCCATATCGCTCGAGAGCTGCCAGCGGTCGGCGAAAAGATTATAGATCACCCCGGTTTCTGCGACGATGCGCAAGCCGCTTTGCTCAATCGCGATTTCAAGTTCGTTGGGTGTGACGAACTTCTCCCACTGATGCGTCCCGCGTGGGAGCCAGCGCAAAATGTATTCGGCGCCGACGATTGCCAGCGCGAAGCTCTTAATCGTGCGATTGAGCGTGGCGACAAACAAAATCCCGCCGGGTTTCACCATCGAAGCGGCAGTCTCGATAAATAAGCCGAGATCGGTCACGTGCTCGACCACTTCCATGGCGAGAACGACGTCGAATGTTTCATCGGCCGCCGCCAAGGCCTCGGCGCTCATACTGCGATAATCGATCGCAAGCTGGGATTGCTCGGCATGGCGCCGCGCCACGCCGATATTGCTCTCCGACGGGTCTATGCCGACGACAACCGCGCTAAGCCGCGCCAGCGGCTCGGCCAAAATGCCGCCGCCGCATCCGATATCGAGGATGCGAAGCCCGGCGAGGCTATCGAGGCGCTTGGGATCGCGGCGAAAATGCGCCGCCGCGTGGTCGCGGATATAGGCAAGCCGCACCGGATTGAATTTGTGTAAGGCCGCCATCGGCCCATGTGCATCCCACCATTGGCCGGACAGCCGCGAAAATCGCGCTACCTCATCCTCATCGACAGTGTCCGCGCGCCCTTGCCGCCGGTCCATGCTCTGGCTCCCAATCAGTATGGGGCGCTGGCCCACGGCCCGCCCATCGGATCATCTAAAGAATAAGCGCCCGCAACGACCGTTGCACTCGCACCCGACCTGAACCAGGATAGGCTTCGAAACAAGCTTGCGCATTACAAAAACCGGGAGGGTAAACATGCAACGTTTGCTTTGCGGCGTGGCTGGCTGTGCGTTGACGCTGCTCGTTGGTGCTGCCGCTGCGGACGCCCAAGAGACGGTGAAAGTCGGCTTGATCATGCCCTATTCCGGCCAATTCGCCGACACCGCCACGCAGATGGATAACGGCATCAAACTTTATATGAAGCAGCATGGCGACAGCGCCGGACGCACCAAGATCGAGCTAATCCGCAAAGACACCGGCGGCATCGCCCCCGACGTCGCCAAGCGGTTGTCGCAAGAAGTGATCGTGCGCGACCATGCCGACTTGCTTGGCGGCTTCGTTCTGACGCCGAATGCGCTCGCAGCGGCCGACGTTTCGGCCGAAGCGAAGAAGTTCATGGTGGTCATGAATGCTGCGACCTCGATCATCACCGCCAAGTCGCCCTACATCGCGCGCACCTCGGTGACGACGCCGCAGCTCAATCACACGCTCGGCGCATGGGCGGCAAAAAACGGCATCAAGAAAATCTACACGATGGTTTCCGACTACGGCCCCGGAATCGATGCCGAAACCTGGTTCCAGAAAGGGTTCAAGGATGGCGGCGGTGAGATCGTCGGCTCGGTGCGTTTTCCAGTCGCCAATCCGGATTTCTCGGCCTTCGTGCAGCGCGCCAAAGATTCAAACCCGGACGCGATCTATATCTGGGTCCCGGGCGGCGCGCAGCCCGCGGCGATCGGCAAGGCGCTGGCGGAGCGCGGAATCGACGCGTCAAAGACCAAGATTTTGGGCCAGGATGCGCTTGCCGCCGAAACTGCGCTGAAAAGTATGGGCGACTCGGCGCTTGGTATCATCACCGTAGCTAATTACGACTACAATCTTAGTTCGCCGATGAACAAAGCCTTTGTGAAGGCGTATAACGACGAATTCCACCGCAATCCGGATTTCTTCGCGGTCGGCGGCTATGACGGCATGCATCTCATTTACGCAGCGCTGCAGAAGACCGGCGGCAAGGCCGATGGCGATTCACTGATCGCGGCCGCCAAGGGGATGGCTTGGGAGAGCCCGCGCGGGCCGATGTCCATTGACCCGGAAACGCGTGACGTCGTCCAAACCGTTCATATCGACAGGGTCGAAAAGGTCGGCGGCGAGTTGCGCAATGTCGAGATCGACAAGGTGCCGAACGTCAAAGATCCCGGCCACATGACGCACTGATCCGGAGCGCGTCTCGATAATGCCACGGCGTTAGAAACGGCGCGGGCCGCAGCCGATGCCCCCCATATTCGGCGTGCTGTTCGACGGCATCGCTTATGGAATGCTGTTGTTCCTGCTGTCCGTCGGCCTGTCGGTGACGCTCGGGATGATGAATTTCGTCAACTTGGCGCATTGCAGCTTTGCCATGCTGGGCGGCTACGTCACGGTCACGCTGATGAACATGTTCGGCTGGCCGTTTTTTGCGACGCTGCCCGCTGCCTTCGTCGCCGGGGCCGCGGTGAGTGTGGTCCTCGAGCGGGCGCTGTTTCGCCGCTTTTATAACGCCAGCGACCTCGAACAGTGCCTGTTGACGATCGGCATTGTCTTCGTCTCGATTGCCGCCGCAGCCTATATCTACGGCACCGATCAGCAGCCGGTTCAGCTGCCCGCGTTCCTGCGCGGCTCGATTGTATTCGGCGGGCTGAATTTCGCCGTCTATCGCTTGTTTCTCGTTGCCACAGCGCTCGCGATCACCCTGGTTCTCGTCGCCGCGTTGGAAATGACGCGCTTCGGCGCGCAGGTCCGCGCCGCCGTCAACAATCAGCGGATGGCGCGCGGCTTGGGCATCGATGTCGATATGCTGTTCGCCATCACCTTTGCGCTCGGCAGCGGGCTTGCCGGGCTTGGCGGCGCGCTCGCGATCGACTTGGTGGGCCTCGACCCGTCTTTTGCCTTCACCTACCTGATCTACGTCCTCATCGTCGTGTCGGTCGGCGGCCTCGGCTCGATTGGCGGCTCGCTTGCCGCCGCCATGCTGCTCGGGGTGAGCGACATCGCCGGCAAGTATTACGTGCCAGCGATGGGCTCGATCTTGATTTATCTGGTCATGACAGTGCTAATCATACTGCGCCCGGCCGGCATTTTCGGGAGGCGCTAGCGTGACCAGCGCGACGATTACCGGACCGCGCGATTATCTGCAGGCGCAGATGCGCTGGCGTTGGAGCGAGATCGGCTTCTGGCTCGCCACTTTGCTGCCGTTCATTGTCGCGCCCGACTATCTCCTGCTGGCGAGCCAGGTAGCCATTGCCGCGCTGTTTGTGCTTTCGCTCGATCTAATCCTCGGCTTTGCCGGCATTGTTTCGCTCGGCCACGCCGCGTATTTCGGCATGGGCGCTTATACTGCCGGGCTTATTTCCAAATGGGGCTGGGGCGAACCGCTCACCGGCCTTTTGATCGCCGCGCTCGCCGCTGGCGTATTCGGTTATCTCACAAGCTTCATCGTCGCCCGATTCCGTCATCTGCCGCTAATCATGATCACGCTTGGTATCGGCCTGTTGTTGCAGGAAGCGGCCAACAGCGCGAGCTGGCTCACCGGCGGCTTCGATGGATTACAGGGCATTCGCACTTGGCCGATCGCGGGCCGATTCCGTTTCGACCTTTATGGCTATACCGCTTATGGCTATGCGCTCGCGGCGCTGTTTGTAGTATTTCTCGGTGCGCGGCGACTCATTCATTCGCCCTTTGGCCTGGCGCTGCGCGGCATCCGCGATAACAGCCAGCGGATGCGCGCGATCGGCGCATCCACGCATTCCCACATCCGCACCATCTACACGATCGCGGCCATGATCGCCGGAATAGCGGGCGCCATCCTGGCGCAGAGCACCGAGACGGTCTCGCTCGAAGTCTTGGGCTTCCAGCGGTCGGCGGATGTGCTGGTCATGCTCATTCTTGGCGGCACCGGCCGGCTTTATGGCGGCCTTCTCGGCGCCATCGTCTACATGGTCGCGCGCGACCAGTTTTCCGGGCTTAATCCACAATATTGGTATTTTTGGATCGGGCTGCTTCTAATTGCGGTGGTCGTCGTCTTGCCGAATGGGCTTCTTGGCGGTCTTGCGCTGCTGACGCGGCGGCCAAAGGCGGCGCCGTGAGCGAGAGTGTGCTGGCCGCTCGCGGTATCAACAAACGATTCGGATCGCTCGTTGTCGCCGCCGATGTCGATCTGACGCTGCCGCCGGGCGCGCGCTATGCGCTGATCGGCCCGAACGGGGCCGGCAAGACCACGTTGATCAATCTGATGACCGGCATGCTTCGCCCCGATGCCGGTCAGATTCTGCTCGGTGGCGAAGATGTCACGGCGTTTGCTCCCGAAGACCGCGTGCGCCGTGGGCTCGCCCGCACCTATCAGATCAATTCGCTATTTCCTCATCTCACGGCGCTGGAATCGGTGGCGCTTGCGGTGTGCGAGCGCCGCCGCGTCGCGCAGACCTGGTGGCGGCGGCTAATCGCCTATCGCGAGGAAATCGACGAAGCCCATCAGATCCTCGGCGCGCTGATGCTGAACGCGGTTTGCCATCGCCCGGCGCGCGAGCTCGCTTATGGCCAGCAGCGTCTGCTCGAAATCGCTCTAGCGCTGGCGAGCCGGCCCAAGGTCCTGTTGCTCGACGAGCCGGCTGCAGGCGTGCCGCGCGACGAGAGCAATGAGCTGTTCGCCGCCATCGCCGGACTGTCCCGCGACATCACCGTACTGTTCATCGAGCATGACATGGAGCTCGTCTTTCGCTTCGCTGCCCGCGTGATTGTCATGGTGGGTGGCAGCATTTTGCTGGAAGGCACGCCCGCCGAGATTGCGGCCGATCCGCGGGTGCGCGCCGTTTATCTTGGCAAGACGCCGCGAGGGCTCCGCAATGGCTGAGCCGTTGCTTGCCATCGCCGATGTGCGGGCCGGCTACGGTCCTGCCGTTGTGCTCGACGACATTTCACTCGACCTCACAGCGCAAGGTAGCCTCGCCGTGCTCGGGCGCAACGGCGTCGGCAAGTCGACGCTCCTCCTCACCATCATGGGCTATACGCGAG
>JBASAH010000102.1:0-4615 GCA_049650505.1 Xanthobacteraceae bacterium | reverse complement strand
TATAGAGGTAGGTGTCGGCCGTCTCGACCACCCAGGCGGCGATCAGCATGCCTTCGATGAAGCGATGCGGATCGCGTTCCAGATAGAAACGGTCCTTAAACGTGCCGGGCTCGCCCTCGTCGGCATTGACGGCGAACAGTCGCGGCGCTGGTTCGGCGCGCACCAATGACCATTTGCGTCCGGTGGGAAAGCCTGCGCCGCCAAGGCCGCGCAATCCCGCATCGCTGACGATCTTGATGATCTCGTCGCGCCTACGCGTCCCGGCAAGGCACGCCTTGAGAAGCTCATAGCCGCCGGCGCCGCAATAAGCTTCGAATGGAGTCGGCGTCGGATAAACATGTGGGTGCGGCGGCTTCCCGGCCACTGCCGCTACTTTAGCGACATCTGCCTGCGTGACCTGGACATGGCCGACGGCGCAAATTGGCGCGCGATCGCAGGCGCCCATGCACGGCGCGCGGATGACGCGCGCGCCAACTCCCAGCTTTTTTGGCAACTCGGCAAGAAGCCGCTCCGCACCGGCGAGAGCGCAGGATAGCGAATCGCAGACGCGCACCGTTACCGCCGGCGGCGGTGTCTCGCCCTCCTTCACCACATCGAAATGCGCGTAGAAGGTTGCGACCTCATAGACCTCGGTCAAGGCGAGCCGCATTTCCTGCGCCAAAGCAGCGAGATGCGCCGCCGAAAGATGACCGTAGTGATCCTGAATCAGGTGCAAATGCTCGATCAGCAGATCGCGCCGCCGCTCGCGCTCGCCAAGGAGCGAACGTATTTCCTCAAGCGCGCGCGGATCGATTTGGCGGCCCTTTGGCGTGCGCGGGCCCCGGCGTCGGCCGCCGCGCCTGCGCTGTTCAGGCGATAATGTTTGCGGCGGCTCGGTCAGGGTCATCGTTTCCTTTTAGACCGCAAAAACGTCAAGGGGAACAGAGTGCTGCAGGCAGTTTGCCGCGCTCAGAACAAGCCGACGATGCGGCCATCCGGGCCGAGATCGATCGAGTCTGCCGCCGGGACCTTCGGCAGCCCGGGCATGGTCATGATCTCACCGCAGATCGCGACAACGAATTCGGCTCCCGCCGACAGCCGAACCTCGGCAGCACCAGCTCACGGGCGCCTTATGCGCGACATGCACGCGGCCCTCGTCCTTGGCCACCCCGCCGGCGACGCCCTTCTTGTCGTGGCCGTAGCCAACCGGCTTTTGTTCGTTGCTATCGCTCATCGTGCAGACCTTGGCTTACCAATGTCCCAGCGGCTTGGTGAGTTCATCGAAAATACCTTAAACACACATAACAAAGGAGCGCGTCCTGACCAAGGCCGCGATGGCGATTTGCGCATTTTTGGTTTTGTTCATTGGTTCAGCAAAGATCAAATCCGGCCCATGAGCATAGGCCTTAGGCTATAGGGAGGCCATAGCGAAGTGCGACGATTTTTCTGTTCTTCACACAATGGCCAAACTATGCGCACGTGTTTCAACGTGTGATAGAGGTGTGCGAAATTTTCACTAGGGATGATCATGTCGACTTTGGATCAAAACATGCCGGCCGGGTGCAGCGATGCCCGGCCTTCTTGATTGACGATGATATCTAGGCAGGCACAGGTGAAAACCTGTCCGGAGTGCAACGGTGATGGCGTCATTGAAAAGGGTACGGACGAAGAGCAGCAATGCCCAACGTGCGGCGGCAGTGGTTTCGTGCCTGATGACGATGATGATGAAGAAGTAACACGCACTGCCAGCTGGTGACCCAATCCGACGAAATGGACGCCCTATGTCTGCTTCGGGCCAAAGTCGGACATCTCGCAGCAGATCGATTCCTATTGGCGAGCGCATCCGATTCCGGCTGATCGATTAGCCCGCGCCCTGGCGGCCCGCAGCGGAGCACCGAGGGGCTGGACGCGGCAGCTTGATAACAGCGTCAGAGGCGCGCAGAGGCGCGCAATTGATTACTAGCGTCGGGCGGTAGAATGATGGCCTGACACAAACGCGAATCTTGGGCCGCACTATTGAATCATTTTTGGCGCTTTAATTGTCGTGCTCGGGCTATCGATCATCTGCTTTATGAAAGCAATAGCGGCTTGTGGCGTTGGGTGACCGGAGGGCGTGGCAATGTACTCAGCATGGGTGTCAAACGGTTTCTTGGCCTCGGCCAACCATTCCCCCGACCAGTCCTCATACGCGCGGATTCGGAAGTCCTTATAGAGTTCGATTTGTTCCATTTCCGTTTCCCGTTAGTTGCCTAGCGTTTCGCCAATCCCGCCCATCGGGCGCAACATTGGAGTTTGAATGAGCCCGGCACGCGGCCTTTCAAACTGGTTGAGGCCGAGCCTTTGCGGCATTGATTTGTATCAGGCGATCTTCACTGAGAGCAGCGAAAAAACGGCAGAATGATACGCCTAAAGAGTGAAGAATTAGATCGCTCACCCAAGAACATTTTGTTACCAACCTTTCGCTCAGCGAGACCCTCGAACAGTTACTCATAGTCCGCGACCCGTGGCTGGAGACACCGGTGGCCGAACGGTATGAAAGGGAAGGACACGTGCTCGAACTAATCGAGCGGGCTAGAGAGCGTCTCTGAGTCACTCATCAAAAATCGCCAAACAAAAAATGTGTCTTTTGTTCTTTATTTGTTTGACCGCAACTTCCTCAAAATGGCACGGAGGACCTACGGCAAAGAGAGTTCTCTTCGCCCCGAGACTTTAGGCGGGACCGCAGTTGATGCGTGAATGACCGCCAAGGTCAAGGTTATCATCGCGCTCGCCTGATGCACAAGAGCGAGCGGTAGCGCGGCGACCGACAGCAGTGTCCAAATGCCGAGCGCTACTTGCACGATGACCGCCGCGGCGACAAGAGCTGCGCTTGTGAAGATGGGATCAGGCTTGACCAGTTTCGCGACATTGAACAGCTGAAGAAGCGCCAACAAACCGATCGAATAGCCGAGCACGCGATGATCGAATTGGACCGTGAGCGGATTTTCAAAAAAATTCCGCCACAATGGCACCTCGAAGAACAGACGCGAGGACTGTGGAACAAGGCCGCCATCGATTAGCGGCCAGGTGTTAAATACATGCCCGGCACGCAACCCGGCGACCAAAGCGCCGAGATAGATCTGCGCCAGGATTAGTACCACGAGCCCAATGGCGCCAGTCTGAACAGTCACCGGTCGGGCGGCTTTGCTTAATTTCCCAAAAAGTGACTGCTCCCGCTCGTTCTGCCACCGCGTTCCGGTCCAAACGAGGGCGACGTAAATCAGACAAGCAAGAATGAGATGCGTCGCCAAGCGGTACTGAGACACCTCGACGCGTTCGGCGAGACCGGAAGCCACCATCCACCACCCGATCGCGCCCTGCAGCGCGCCAAACGTCAGGATCATCCATAGACCGGCCCGACGATTGTGCGGGATCCGGCCGCGCCACAGAAACCAGACGAGGGGCACAAAGAAAACCGCGCCAATGACGCGGCCGATGAGCCGGTGAGCCCACTCCCACCAGTAGATCGTCTTAAAATCGGTAAGGCTCATTCCGGCGTTCAGTTGCCGGTACTGTGGAATGGCCTGATACTTCTCAAATTCCGCCTGCCATTGTGTCTCGTTTAGCGGCGGCAGCGTACCAGTCACCGGCTGCCATTCCGTGATCGATAGCCCGGATTCTGTCAGCCGCGTCGCGCCACCAACCAGAACCATGGCAAAAACGAGCGCAGCGACAACATAAAGCCACAGCCGGACCGCGCGGGCATGGTCCAATTCTTCGCGATGGGAAGCCTGAATAGCTGTCATCATGTTCTTGTCGCGGGCGCGGCGACCATATAGCGCTGCGCCCTGCCCTCGCAACATTGGAATGCTTGAGGCCATGCCTGCGGTTTCGGAAACTTATCGGCGCGCTTGCGCTTTTTGTGCTTGCGATCGTCTGGGCGCTCATTGCCATGACAGTCGCGCAGTTTCCGGCCATCCGCGACAATACCGTCTTATCGATCCTGTATTATGTGATCACCGGATGTGGTGGGTATTGCCGGCAATGACGCTGGTAAGCTTGCCCGACTCGCACACCACCAGTATCAAAGCTATTTGAAGCTTTAAAAGTTATTCGGCTCCATCCGTATGGATGTGGAAAGATAACGCACCGCAGCGTCGGCACCCGCGTCGGGCATTGTCTTTGACCATTGTTGCTCATCACGTCATGGTTTTAGCCAGGGCGTAAATCTCTTCAGCGTCCAACACTTGATCTGAACTTGGAAGAGTTGCGCGACGCAGGCGCGGTGCAGTTTCAACTTGAGCCCGCCGATCCCGAGCGCACCGAAGGCAACCTTCTGCTGACGGGTATTGCCTTTGTCAGTTGCGCAGATCCCACCGACCCCGAACGGCGGCTGCGCATTACAGTCGGCGATTAGTTCGATAGTCCGTTCGTCTCGCCAGTGACGTTCCTCTAGCAGCTCGACGCCAATAGCCCCGGCTGTGAACACGATGTCCGCCCCGCGAATGATCGCACCGCGGGCGGCACTATCGACTGCCACAAGCGGGATCGGCGGGCATCATTGTAATCTTGCTCATCTACAACTCTATGCACTGAGCAGGTCCGATTCAAAATCCTACCACCAACCTACCCGTTATTTCGGGTCGCGTTGTTATCC
>JBASAH010000101.1:0-3817 GCA_049650505.1 Xanthobacteraceae bacterium | reverse complement strand
CTCTTGCGCCGTCACGCGTCCACCGGTTGCGCTAGTGCCGCGAACCCGAAGTTCGCACAAGTTGCGGAGCGCTCGGATGCGAACTTCGGTTTCAGAAGCGGCACTACAAGGATAGAGTTGCTAGTGTCCTTATCGATTCCGAAGTTCGTACGAGCGTGCCGAAAATGCTTACGAACTTCGGAATCGGGACACTAGGGAATGCCGAGCTTACTGCGGCTATTAACTGTGATTGCGGTTTTGTGCGCTGTCGTCTATGGCGGCCTGTACGCGCTTGCGCATTTCGTGGAGCCGAAGTCGCGCGAAATCTCGGTTTCGGTTCCCCCCGATAAGTTTTTCAAGGAGCACTGAGAGCGTTCATGGCTCGCGCAATCATGGCTCGCGCACCGGCGGCTGCAGCGCGACATTCCGACGAGCGCGCCATCCGCCTTTACCTTGACATGCTGGCGGCGGAGCGCGGCGCCGGCTCCAACACGCTCGCCGCCTATGAACGCGATCTGCAAGACCTTGCCACGCACCTCAAACGCGTGCGGCGGTCTATTGCTGCGGCGCGGACAGCCGATTTGCGGGCATATCTCGAAGGGCTTTCGCGGCGCGGCTTGCAGGCCGCTACCGCAGCGCGGCGGCTTTCGGCAATCCGCCAGCTTTACCGATTTCTCTACACGGAAGGTCACCGCAAGGATGATCCGGCGGCCGTGCTCGAAGGGCCCAAGCGCCAACGCGCCTTGCCGAAGATTCTCACGATCGCCGAAGTCGATCGCCTGCTACGCGCGGCGGGTCAATGTGACCCGGCGGCGCCGCAGGGGGTGCGCTTACGCGCGGCGCGGCTCGCCTGCCTCCTTGAGATCCTGTATGCGACGGGACTGCGGGCCTCCGAGCTCGTTGCGCTGCCGATCGCCGCCGCGCGCCGTGAGGCTCAAGTCATTGTGGTGCGCGGCAAGGGAAACAAGGAACGTCTGGTGCCGCTGAACGATGCCGCACGACGCGCAACGCAGGATTATCTCGCGCTCCTTGCGCCGTCAGGCCGCGATGCCCAATCGAAGTGGCTGTTCCCTTCGTTCGGTGGAACCGGGCATTTGACACGCCAGCATTTGGCGCGCGAATTGAAAAGCCTCGCGCGGGCGGCAGGATTGCGTGCCGAACAGATCAGTCCCCATGTGCTGCGCCACGCTTTCGCCAGTCACCTCCTGCATAATGGCGCCGATCTACGCGTGGTGCAGACGCTGCTCGGGCATGCCGACATTTCAACCACGCAAATTTACACGCATGTCCTGGAGGAGCGCTTGAAGGGGATGGTGCGTGACTTGCACCCACTGGCGCATGAATAATATGTCTGCCCCTCAGCAAGCCCTTTCGTGCAAGTAACTAATCGCATGCGCAGCTATCTCGATTTCGAAAAGCCGGTGGCCGAACTGGAGGCCAAGGTGCAAGAATTACGTGCGTTGCGAAGCGACAGCGATTCCACCGCAATCGGCGAAGAGATCAGCCGCATCGAAGGCAAGGCCGCGGTCGCTCTGAAAGAACTCTATGGCGGGCTGACACCATGGCAGAAGACGCAGGTTGCACGCCATCCGCAACGGCCGCATTGCCTCGATTACGTTGCGGGACTGATCAGCGAATTCGTCCCGCTGGCCGGCGATCGTAAGCATGGCGACGACGCAGCCATCGTGGGTGGCTTCGGCCGCTTCCGCGGTGAAAGCATCTGCGTGATCGGTCACGAGAAGGGTTCCGACACCGACAGCCGGCTTACACACAATTTCGGAATGGCCCGGCCGGAAGGCTATCGCAAAGCGGCACGCCTGATGACGATGGCGGACCATTTTGAGATTCCGGTGTTGACCCTGGTCGATACCGCGGGCGCCTATCCCGGCATCGGAGCCGAGGAACGCGGCCAAGCCGAAGCGATCGCCCGTTCGACAGAAGCCTGTCTCAAGATCGGCGTACCAAACGTCGCCGTGATCATCGGCGAGGGCGGCTCCGGTGGAGCGATCGCGATCGCTACCGCTAATCGCGTGCTGATGCTGGAGCATGCCATCTACAGCGTGATTTCTCCGGAGGGCGCCGCCTCGATTCTGTGGCGCGATACCGCAAGAGCGGAGGATGCGGCATCCAGCATGAAGATTACGGCGCAGGATCTGATCCGCTTCGGCGTGATCGACATGATCGTGCCGGAGCCGACTGGAGGCGCCCACCGCGACGCAGCCGCTGCAATCAGCGCGACAGGAGAGGCGATTGCCGAGGCGCTTGGCGAATTGCGCGGGCTCGATCGGTCCACAATTGTGCGGCTGCGGCGGGAAAAATTCGTCGCGCTGGGGCGCACGCTCGGGTGACGGCGGGAGGCGCAAAACGCAACGCCTGCCCGCCGATCGCCACAATGTTGCCGCGATTCCTCCACGCGTTGCGGTGTGGTTGCTAAAGCATTGGATTTCCCGGCCAAATTCGACGATAATTTACCAATCATTTAAGCAGGGGGTGTTCAAGCGTAGAGTCGGTAGGGGTTGCCTTGCGAAAGCCGCCTCTTGCGGATAACCATTAAGCAGCTGATGGCACGGGGGATGGTCCATCTGTCGGGGAATCTCGTCTTGATCCGCGCCTACCTCATTCGCGCGCTGGCGTGCAGCGCCGCAGGTTTGCGCGTGCTCATGCCACGTGCGTTCGTGAGATCGGCGGCACTTGCCGGCGCCTTGGCACTCGCCGGTTGCTACGGCGAGGAGGGCTACCAGCTGCCAAGCAAGGCGATGAAGGAAATCTCGCCTGAAATGCTGGCGCTCCTGCAAAAGAAAAATATGCCGAAGGATTCGCCGATCCTCATTCGCATTTTCAAGGAGGAATCGGAACTCGAGGTGTGGAAGCAGGACACCACGGGCCTCTATCAACTGCTCAAAGTCTACCCGATCTGCCGCTGGTCGGGCGAATTGGGCCCGAAGAAAGTGGAAGGCGACCGCCAGGCGCCGGAGGGCTTCTATTCGATCACGCCTGGTTTGATGAACCCGAATTCGAACTACTACCTCGCCATCAACATGGGCTTCCCCAACGCCTATGACAAAGCCAATGGCTATAGCGGCGGGTTCCTTATGATCCACGGCGATTGCTCGTCGCGCGGCTGCTACGCCATGACCGACGAACAGATCGGCGAAATCTATTCCGTGGCGCGCGAGTCGTTCCTTGGCGGCCAAAAGCAATTTCAAATTCAAGCCTATCCATTCCGCCTAACCGCGGCGAACTTGGCCCGGCATCGCACCAATCCGAACATGCCGTTCTGGAAAGCGCTGAAGGAAGGCAACGATCATTTCGAGGTGACGCATCTCGAGCCGAAGGTCGATGTCTGCGACCGGCATTATGTGTTCGACGCGCAGCCGCCGGCGAACTCGACCAAGGGCCTCGCTTTCAGTCCGACCGGCCACTGCCCGACCTATGAAGTGCCCGAGGAGATCGCCGGGCCAGCACTGGAGAAGCAGCGCAACGACGAATATCAGATCGCGCAATTGACTAGGCTGAATGCGCCGGTGGCGCCGATCACGATGGGCACCGATGGCGGCATGAACCGCGTGTTCGTCGCCAAGCTCGAAGAAACCGCACCGGTCTATGACAATGACGGGCACGTGCACGCGCCACCTATCCATCCTGGCATGCCGCGACCGACGCTCAGTGGCCCGCGCGAGGACCCCCAAGCCGGCTTGAAAACCGCTTCGATCCAAAAGCCGACTTTGTTTGGTGGCCTGTTTGACCGCACGACGACTCAGAGCACCAACCAAGTCGCCTCCGCGGATTCGAGCCAGGACAATTTCTTCACGCGTCTATTCAAGCCGAAGAGCGATAC
>JBASAH010000100.1:0-8293 GCA_049650505.1 Xanthobacteraceae bacterium | reverse complement strand
GTTTTGGCCGCGCGATGCACAAGTCGCGGCAGGTCGGCGAGGCGATGCACTTCGGCCGACCATTTCACCAGAGGCCGCGCGATCGGCGGCAGGTCGGCCCACAGGATCGGCTCGGTGGCGTTGAAATCCTGATCGTGCTGTCCGGCGGTGACCAGGATCGGGCTGCCCGCCTTCTGCGCGTCGTACAGCATGCCCATGGCATTGCCGAGCCCGGGCGTGACGTGAAGGTTGACCACCGCAAGCTTGCCGGAGGCCTGCGCATAGCCGTCGGCCATGCCGATCACGGTCGCCTCCTGCAATCCGAGCACGTAGCGCAGCTCGTTCTCGACGGCGAGCGCGTCCATCAGGGGCAATTCGGTGGTGCCGGGATTGCCGAACAGAATTTCCACGCCTTCCTGCTTAAGCAGTTCGAGGAAGGCGCGCTTTCCGGACATGGCGGGCAAGGCGTTTTCTCCAGCGGGTCATTCCGGGCGCGCCAAGGGCGTTAGCCCGGAATCCATCATCACGATACTCGCAGATTTGCGATGTACTTAGCTATGCTGGATTCGCTCGGCTGGATCATCGCCGGACTTGATCCGGCAATCCATGCAGCGCCAAGGTTGAGCGAGTGCCTGAATTTGAGCAAAGGCGGATGTTACTGGTGCCGCGGAGTGGATTCGAAGCTGTGACCCGCGGCATGAAGAAACAGGGCCGAGGGTGACGCTCCTTTCGCTCAGGGATCGCCGTTTGGTTTACAAGGCCGGAGCCGGTGGCTTAGCATATTCGTGTATCAGCGAGCCGAGCGGATCCGTGAAGACCTACCAAGGATCGCGAGAGATCGACGGCGTCAAAGTCGCGGTCGATGGCCGTCCGCTCGATCAGCACTACGAGGTCAAGCAATTCACCAAGTGGGGATTTGAATGGACCTACGAGGGGGCGAGCCCGCGGCAACTGGCGCTGGCCATCCTTTACGATCACCTCGGTGATAGAGACCGCGCCATCAAACTCTCCGAGCCATTCATGAAAAGAGTGATCGCTGATCTCGGTAATGACTGGACGCTGACGGAGGCGGAGATCGAACGCGCTATCGAGGACCTGCGCTGAATGGACCTGCGCTGAATGGACCTGCGCTGAGTGATGCGAGGGTCAAAGGAGAGCAGCATGATTAGCGAACGACAAAAGGCTTTCCGTCAGGAATATCGCTCGCGGATCGTCGGTTGGTATGACGGCTACGTGCATATCCTGATCGTCTACGCCATCGGCGCGGCGGCGTTTTATATTTACATCCAACACATCAACAATGTGACCTGGCTTGAATGGCTCACCGTGCCGCTGACGTTCTTGTTCACCAATATCTTCGAATGGGCGGTGCACAGGTTCATTATGCATCGGCCGGTCAACATCAAAGGGTTGCGGGCCATCTACGAGCGTCACACGCTCAATCACCATCAGTTCTTTACCGACGAGGAAATGCGATTCCGCGACCCGAAGGATTGGCGGGTAACGGTTTTTCCACCCTATGCCCTCGTCGTATTCATCCTGATGTCGATACCTGTTGCCGCGGCGCTTGGCATACTGCTGACGCCAAACGTTGGCTGGTTGTTCATGTGCGTGACCACGGGCATGTATCTCGTCTATGAGTTCATGCATTTCTGCTGCCACGTCGATGAGAATTGGCTCATGCGCCATTGTCCGTTCGTCAACACGCTACGCCGGCATCACACCGCTCACCACAACGCCAAGCTGATGATGGAGGTTAACATGAACCTGACTTTCCCGATCGCCGATTGGTTATTTGGTACGTCAGACCTGGATCGCGGCGTGGTCGGACACCTGCTCAATGGCTATGACACGCGTTACCTGAAGAAAGGCCTGCGCGGCGAACCAAAGCTGCCGGACCAAGCCGCCACAGCTCCGGTGGGAAATTATTGATAAGACCCGCGTCGTGTCGTGATGCGTCCAACCGGCAGAAAGCGTTTGGGGCCATATGCCGAATGACGTCAAAGCCGGGGTCTCGGCGGTAGTCGTGATCGTCGCGATCATCCTGGCCTATTGGGACCACTCGCCGGTGCGGCCGGAATTCGGAAATTTCGTGCTCGTTACGGCAGCCTTCATGATTGTCGCCATGTGGATTTTTCCAGAGGCTGGCGGCAAAAAACCAGTGTCGAAAAATGACTAAGTGCCCTCGGGGCGGGGCAATCCTGACAAAGAAGCGGTCAGATGGTGCCGCGGAGA
Source organism: Xanthobacteraceae bacterium (assembly GCA_049650505.1). Taxonomy (GTDB): domain Bacteria; phylum Pseudomonadota; class Alphaproteobacteria; order Rhizobiales; family Xanthobacteraceae; genus BOG-931. The sequence continues at coordinate 6,079 of JBASAH010000100.1, read as the reverse complement.
GGATTCGAACCTCCGACCCACGCATTACGAATGCGTTGCTCTACCGGCTGAGCTACCGCGGCGCTTTAGAGCTTGATCCGGAAAAGTGGGAACCGGTTTTCCGAAAAGATCATGCCCCACAAAACCCTAGAGCGACAATCGATTCAACCTGAAGCAATGTCGCTCTAGCGGCAAGGCGTAGTAATACCCGAAAATTGTAAACGCAAGGCGGGGTGCCGCATCCTGAGGCGGCCGCCGACGGGTCCGTCCCGAAGTGGCCGGCATTGGGGGGTGACGGCGTGTTAAGTTCTCACCTCGCGTCCGCTTCCGCGCGCAGCTTGAAGCGCTGGATCTTGCCGGTCGCCGTCTTCGGCAGATCGCGGCGGAACTCGATCCAGCGCGGATATTTGTAGACCGCGAGCTTTTGCCGGCATTCGTCCTGCAGTTTTTGCGCGAATGCATCGCTCGCCTTCTCCGGCGATTTGAGCACGACAAAGGCTTTCGGCTTGATCAGCTTGTCGGTGTCCGGCCAGCCGACCACGGCGGCTTCGAGCACGTCGGGATGGCTTTGCAGCACGCCTTCGACTTCGAACGGCGAGACGTACATGCCGGAGACTTTCAGCATGTCGTCGCGGCGGCCGCAGTAGACGAAATAGCCGCTGTCGTCCTGAACGTATTTGTCGCCGGAGCGCGTCCATTCGCCGACGAAGGTGGCGCGCGATTGCGCGCGATTGTTCCAATACATCATCGCGCTGGTCGGGCCGCGCACTTGCAGTTCGCCCATTTCGCCGGGCGTGTCGATCATTTTGCCGTCATCGTCGATCAGGCGGATGTCATAGCCCGGCACCGGTTTGCCGCTGGTGCCGTATTTCACGTCGCCGGGGTGGTTGCTTAAAAAAATGTGCAGCATTTCGGTCGAGCCGAGGCCGTCGAGAATGTCGACGCCGTAGCGTTCGCTCCAGCGCCGGCCGATATCGGGCGGCAGCGCTTCACCGGCGGAGACACAGCAACGGATTTTCAGCTCCGCGCGCGCCGGCGCGGCCGGGCTTGCCAGGAACAAGGCATAAAATGTCGGCACCGCGTAGAAGATCGTCACGCCGTGTTTCTTAAGGAGATCGGCAACGACTTCGGGCGTGGGCCGTGCCGGCAGCAACACGGTGGTCGCGCCGACCGACATCGGAAAGGTCAGCGCATTGCCGAGCCCGTAGGCGAAGAATAGCTTCGCCACCGAATAGCAAATGTCATTCTCGCGGATGCCGAGGATCGGCCGCGCATAAAGCTCGTCGGTGAGTTTGAGATCGGCGTGGGTGTGCACCGCCCCCTTGGGCCGGCCGGTCGAGCCCGACGTGTACAGCCAGAAGCACATGTCGTCGCACGTCGTCGGCGCGGTCAGCGGTTTATCGTCGGCCGCGGCCAGAAGATCGGCGAAGCGGCGATGGCCGTGCGCGTTCTCGCCGGAGACGATGACATGCGCGAGGTTCTTTGATGCGGCGATCGCGCCTTCGAATTTCGGCAACAGCTCCTCGGACACCACGAGCGTGCGGGCGCGGCTGTCCTCGAGCATGAAGCGGTAATCGTCCTCGGTCATCAGCGTGTTGACCGGAACGGCGACCACGCCGGCCTTGATGGCGCCGAGAAAGGCGGTCGGCCAATCGATGGTGTCGAGCAGGCAGATCAGAACGCGCTCTTCGTTGCGGACGCCCAGCGTGCGCAGCACGTGGCCGAAGCGCTCGACCCGCTCCGCGAGATCGGCATAGCTGTATTTGCCGCGATGATCGATGAACGCGATCTTGCCGCCGCGTCCGGCGTCGAGATTGCGCTTGAGAATGTCGGCGGCGAAATTGTAATCGCGCGGCACCGTGGGGGTGCTCACTGCCGCGCTTGCCGCCTCGCTGGACTGAACGGCGCTCATCCCTCTTGCATCCCCTTGCATTCCCCTTGGCATCCCTCTTGTTTCCTCAGGCGCCCTTGTTTCCGCAACGCGACAGCCGCGGCTTGCACGAACGGCACATCTTTCACGCCATTATGCCGATGGTGCAATGGGCTGCAATCCGTTACAGCATGATCCCGAAAAGTGGATACCGGTTTTCGGACAAGATCATGCTCAAGCAAAACCTGCGGCCGATGGAGCCCGTCTCATGATGTTCAGCCGCAATCGCATTCTGACCACCCATGTCGGCAGCCTGCCGCGCAGCGAGACGCTGAGCGACCTGTTGATCGCCCGCGAAGTCGGCGAGAGCTATGACGTCGCGCAATTCGACGCGCAAATGGAAAATGCGGTGCGCCATGTGGTCGCCAAGCAGAAGGAAGCCGGCATCGATATCGGCAATGACGGCGAGCAGCAGCGCGTCGGCTTTCAGACCTATGTGCCGGCGCGCATGTCCGGCTTTGCCGGCGAATCCAAGCGCCGGCGCGGCCGCGAGTTCGAGGAGTTTCCCGAACTGATGCGCTATTTGCAGCATCGCTTCCCGCATGTCAGCAAACAGCAGAACGCGCCGGAAGCGCGCGCCGAATTGCATTATCACGACACTTCGGCGATCGCCGCCGAGACTGCGCGGTTCAAACGTATCGCCGCCGAGGGTCGCCCGTTCACCGAGACGTTCATGACCGCGCCGTCGCCCGGCATCATCGCCTCGACCATGCTCAACGCCTTTTATCCATCGCAGGAGGATTATCTGGCGGCAATCGCGCGCGAGATGAGGAATGAATATCGCGCGATTGCCGACGCCGGCCTTATCCTGCAAATCGACGCGCCCGACCTCGCCATGGATCGCACCATGTTCTATCGCGACCAGAGCGATGCCGAATTCGCCAAGACCTGCGAACTGCATGTCGCCATGATCAACCGTGGCATCGACGGCATCCCGCGCGAGCGCGTGCGGCTGCATATCTGCTACGGCAATTGGGAAGGTCCGCACATCCACGACGTTGCGCTAGAAAAAATCCTGCCGGCGCTATACCAGGCCAAGGTCGGCGCGCTGTCGATCGAATTCTCCAATCCGCGCCACGCCCACGAATATGCCGCGCTCAAGCGCGTGCCATTTCCCAAAGACATGATCCTCATTCCCGGCGTGGTCGAGACCACCAGTAATTTCGTCGAGCATCCCGAAGTGGTGGCGCGCCGGATCGAGGAAGCCGTCGCCGCGGTCGGCGACCGCGAGCGCGTCATTGCGTCGAGCGATTGCGGCTTCGGCACCTTCACGCGGCGCGAATGGGTGATCGAGCCGGTGGTCTGGCTCAAGCTCAAATCGATCCGGGACGGCGCCGATATTGCGTCGGCGCGGCTTTGGGGTAAGAAGAGCGCCGCTTAGGAGTTCCTACCGCTCGTCCCCGCAAAGGCGGGGACCCAGATGATAATCAGTAACTCGGCTGGATTCCCGCCTGCGCGGGAATGAGCGTAAAATGAATCGCAATTTAAAACAGGAAACATACCGTGATTGATCTTTACACTTGGACGACGCCGAACGGCCGCAAGGCTTCCATTGCGCTCGAAGAGCTTGGGCTTCCCTATACCGCGCATGCGGTCGACATCAGCAAGGACGAGCAGTTCAAGCCCGAATTTCTGAAAGTCAGCCCGAACAACCGCATTCCCGCGATCGTCGATCGCGACAACAATATGAGCCTGATGGAATCCGGCGCGATCCTGATCTATCTCGCCGACAAGACCGGCAAGCTCCTGCCCAAGAGCGGCGAGGCGCGCTACCGCACCGTCGAATGGCTGATGTGGCAGATGGGCGGTCCCGGGCCGATGTTCGGCCAGGTCCATCACTTCGTGAAATACAACAAGGGCAAGGCGCCTTACGCCGAGGAGCGTTATCTAAAAGAGGCGCACCGGCTCTACGGCGTGCTCAATAAAAGACTCGCCGACCACGCATACGTCGCCGACGATTATTCGATCGCCGACATCGCCATCTGGCCGTGGGTATCGCGCTACGAATGGCAGACGGTCGATCTCAATCAATATCCAAACGTCAAGCGCTGGTACGTCGCCATCGTCAAGCGCCCGGCGGTGCAGAAAGGCTACAAAGTGCCAAAGGACGTTGGCGACGTGCCGATGCCCGCCTAGCCCTTCCGAGGCTGTAAACAAACGCCTGGACAAGGCCTAGAGTAAATTGAGACTAGGCACGCCTATCGGCCGTCATCCTTCGAGGCTCATTTCGCTCGCACCTCAGGATGACGGAACAAAGGGAGGACTTTCCCATGGATGACATCACCAAGCGCGACCCCATCAAGATTACCGCCGAGGACATCAATCCACGCTACAACTGGGGCCGGCATCTGCCGGTGCTCGGCACCATGGGCGTCGATTTCGAGGAGCGCGTCGATTACCGGCGCATGCACCGTTACCGGCTCGGCCGCGCCCAAGCGGCGCTGGAAGCCTCCGATCTCGGTGCGCTGTTGTTGTTCGACGACAACAATATCCGCTACGTCACCTCGACCAAGATCGGCGAATGGGCGCGCGACAAGCTTTCGCGCTGGACGCTGTTGCCGCGCGGTGGCGATCCGATCCTGTGGGATTTCGGTTCGGCGGCGGTCCACCACAAGCTCTATTCGCCGTGGCTCAAACCGGAGAACTGCAAAGCGGGCCTGGTCGGCTTGCGCGGCACCGTCGATCCCGCGTTCGGTCTGATGAAGCATCACGCCGAGGAAATGGCGGCGATCCTCAAATCCGCCGGCGTCGCCAAAATGCCGATTGGCGTCGATATCATCGAGCCGCCGATGATGTTCGAACTGGAAAAAGCCGGGCTGAAGGTCAAGGACGGCCAGCAGGTGATGCTCGAAGCGCGCGAAGTGAAATCCGCCGACGAGATCGCGCTGCTTAACCGCGCCGCGGCAATGGTCGATGGCGCCTATCAGCTAATCGACGAGGAGTTAAAGCCGGGCGTGCGCGAGAATGACATAGTCGGCAAGGTCAACGAATTTCTCTATCGCCACGGCTCCGACGACGTCGAAGCGGTCAACGCCATTTCCGGCGAGCGCTGCAATCCGCACCCGCACAACTTCACCGACCGCATGGTGCGGCCGGGCGATCAGGTGTTCTTCGACATCCTGCAAGCGTTCATGGGCTACCGCACCTGCTACTACCGCACCTTCAATGTCGGCCGCGCCACGCCGGCGCAGCAGGATGCCTACAAGCTCTGCCGCGAATGGCTTGATAAGGCGATCGAGCTGATCAAGCCCGGCGTGACGACTGATAAAGTCTGCTCGGTGTGGCCCAAGGCGCCGGACTTTGGCTTCCCCGATGAACTCTCCGCCTTCGGCTTGCAGTTCGGCCACGGCCTCGGCTTGAACCTGCACGAGCGCCCGATCATCAGCCGCGTCGTCTCGCTCGACCATCCGACCGTGATCAAGGAAGGCATGGTATTCGCGCTCGAAACCTATTGCCCGGCCAAGGACGGCTATTCCGCCGCGCGCATCGAGGAAGAAGTCGTGGTCACCGACAAAGGCCGCACCATCATCTCGCTGTTCCCGGCGGAGCAACTGCCGATCGCGGCGAAGTATTGAGTTTCTATTTTTCCCGGGCGTAGCGCAGCATGTAGCGAAGCAAAATGATGCGCTGCAGACCCGGGATCGTTACGCACGCTGAGCTTGAGACGATCCCGGATCTGCGGTGCACCGTTTCACGCTGCACCGCGTCCGGGAAACTTAATCAACGCACGCTGCATGACCTCCGCTGAACTCCCCCAAATCGCCATTGCCGAACAACTGGCGCAAAAGATCGCCGCGCTCGACGCAGTGCGCCTGCCGAGCGCGGTGCGGCGCAAATGCGAAGAGCTATTGATCGACGTGGTCGGGCTCGCGGTGACCGCGCGCAACGAAGATTACGTGAGAAGCGCGCTTGCGGCTTGCGACGATGACGGGCCGTGCACCGCGATCGGCCACGCGCGCACACTGTCCGCCGCCGCGGCGGCGCTCGTCAACGGCACCGCCATCCACGGTGAGGATTTCGACGATACGTTCGAGGGCGGCCCGGTCCATGCCGGCGCGGTCATCGTGCCGGCGGTGCTCGCGGCCTGCGAGCGCCACAAGCGTGACGGCAACGCGGCGCTCCATGGCCTCGCTGTCGGCGTCGAGACGATGTGCCGGCTGTCGCTCGTTG
>JBASAH010000099.1:0-4108 GCA_049650505.1 Xanthobacteraceae bacterium | reverse complement strand
ACCCAAGCAGAAGCTCGAGCAGTGGATCACCGCGTCGATCTGATGTTGCTGTTCTGCGCCAGTTTGGGACACTTTTAATCGCAGTCTAGTGCCGGAAATGTCTGGTGCCGGTGAAGACCATGGCGATGCCGTGGGCATCGGCGGCTGCGATCACCTCATCATCGCGCATCGACCCGCCGGGCTGAATCACGGCGGTCGCGCCGGCTTCGATGGCGACAAGAAGACCGTCGGCGAATGGGAAAAAAGCGTCCGACGCGACTACGGATCCCTTCGTCGCCGGCTCCTTGAGGCCAGCTTCCCGCGCCGCGTCCTGCGCCTTGCGCGCAGCGATTCGTGCTGCGTCGACGCGGCTCATCTGACCGGCGCCGATGCCGACAGTCGCCGAATCTTTGGCATAGACGATCGTGTTCGACTTTACGTGCTTGGCGACGCGGAAGGCGAACCGCAGATCGCGCAGCTCGGCATTGGTCGGGGCGCGCTGCGTCACCGGTCGTAAATCCATATCAGCGACAACTGCATTGTCGCGAGTTTGGACGAGAAGCCCGCCGGAGACCGTTTTGGCGGTCAGGCCGCCGGCGCGCGCGTCGGGCAGACCGTCAGCCAGCAGCAACCGCAAGTTCTTCTTCGCGGCAACAAGCGCAATCGCCTCATCGGTCGCGTCCGGAGCGATGATCACCTCGGTGAAAATCTCGGTGATCGCCCGCGCCGCTTCGCCATCGAGTGTACGATTGAGCGCAACAATGCCGCCGAATGCCGATGTCTTGTCGCAGGCGAACGCTTTCCGATAGGCCTCGAGCAGACTATCGGCTTCCGCCACCCCACACGGATTGGCGTGCTTGATGATGGCGCAGGCTGCGGTGCGAGCCGGATCGAACTCGGCAACACATTCGTACGCGGCGTCTGTATCATTGATGTTGTTATAGGAAAGCTGCTTGCCCTGAACCTGCCGCGCCGTGGCGACGCCGAGCCGCAGCTCGGGCGTGCGGTAGAAGGCCGCCGACTGATGGGGGTTCTCGCCGTAGCGCAACGCTTCGATAAGCCGGCCGCCGAAGGCGCGATAGTCGGGCGCGAGTTCCTTGATTACGCCGGCGAACCAATTGGCAATCGCCGCATCATAAGCCGCTGTGCGCGCATAGGCCTTGGCGGCAAGTCGCCGGCGCAGCGCGAGCGTCGTGCAGCCATCGTGGCGCTTAAGCTCCTCGATCAGCGCAGCGTAATCGTTTGCATCCACCAGCACGGCGACGTCTTGATGGTTCTTGGCGGCGGCGCGAATCATGGCCGGGCCGCCGATATCGATATTCTCGATGCATTGGGCAAAATCCGCGCCGCGCGCGACTGTCGCTTCGAACGGATAAAGATTTACGATCAGAATATCGATCGGCCGGATGCCATGCGCCCGCATCGCCTCGACATGCTCGGAATTGCCGCGGATGGCCAATAGCCCGCCGTGCACGGCCGGATGCAGCGTCTTGAGCCGGCCATCCATCATTTCGGGAAAGCCGGTAAGGTCACTCACATCGAGCACTTTCAACCCGGCATCGCCGAGTATTTTCCGGGTGCCGCCGGTCGAAACCAGCTCAATCCCGACCTCGGCGAGCGCGCGCGCGAAATCCACGACGCCGAATTTGTCGGAAACGGAAATAAGCGCGCGGGAGGCGCGGCGCAGATTTTCGGTCATCGCTCTCCTATCTTTTGCTCCACGCGTTTCACGGCAACAATTTCATAATGGCAGCCGTCATAAGGGTAGCCTTGGCTCCTCGTCTTGCGTCTGCGGCGTCGCGGCCGCATGGACGCCCGCTACCGGATAGGTTTGCAGCAACCACTGTACGCGCGCAGCCGTGCGGGCGTGCCCGCGGATGATCAGTTGAAAGGTGCGGCGCGGTCCTTCGCTGCCGGCAAGATAAACGCTGTCGTCAACGTCGACGCGGTCCTGATGCGCGCTGAACGTCCACACTTCTTTGTTCGGCATCATCAGCATGACGCCATGGCCGTCGGTCAAGCGGGTTACTTTAACCGTGGGATGCAGGTGAAATCGAATCGCGAATTCATCGCGCGTGCCGCGTACGCGCGGCTCGCCTTCGGCGTCCAGAAAGATATCCTCGCCATGCAGTCGCGTACCGTCGGCTGAGAGCATCAAGACGCGTTCGTGGACAATTCCGAAACGCCTGGCGTAGCCATCCTGCGCCGCGCGCAGCACGATCATGTCGGAACTATCCTCGCGGCTCACCGTCACGCGACTCGGCCCGCCGATGATCGGAGAGCCGCCGAGCATGCGCCGGAAGGTCGTCAATTCCACAAAACGAGCCGACGATGCATCGTTGAATGTCACCGTCGAATGCGCGGCGGTCGCGCGCGCAAGTGGCCGCCAGTTCTCCCGCCCGATCGCGGGCATTCCGCAATTAACGACGATTAGGCTCTGCCTCGGCGAGGAGAACTCAAATGACAAGCACCCGGCATGTGCATCAAGGCTCATCTCGATGGATGGCGCACGGCCGGTATCCACGATCGCGACTGCGCCCCCGGCCGCCAGCCGCTGATAACCCGAATAAGGCGCGTTCGCGAACGGCGCGCCACGCGCCTCATCGTAGGCCAACAGCGTGAGAAGAAGATCGGCAGGGGTTGCGCCCATACCGTTGAAATGGGCGAAAGTGCCTTCCGAATGCCGAAAGAAGCGCAACATCGGCATCATACGATCGATCGCGTTCTGTAACGCCTGCGGCGGCGCGATGTTTCGCGATGTGAAGGCTTGGCGCAGCGGCAGCAGCTCCAGCAGAATTTCGATGACCGCACCAGGATCGCGGCTGACATGCCCGCCGTCCGGAAGAATCTGCCGGTCGACTTCCTGCTTGAGCCACTCGGTCATCGATTTGATATGGCGGGCTTGGCCGCCAATGCACAGCGCCGCATAGCTGAGCGCGAATACGGCTCGCAGCCGAGCGACGCCCCGGCGCGCGTCACCGGCGGTATGGCGCAGATAGCGTATCTGACGCAGCAGACTGCGCAAAAACCGCCGATAGAAGCGCGCGTCGGCATCCTGCAGAATCAAGGTCGACTGGCTAAGCCAGGAGATGATACGGCGCGCCAGCACATCCGGACGCCAGGCGATTGGATGCCAGGAGCCTTGCAATGAGATCCACTCGTCCACCAGCGCGCGCGCATTGGCGCGCGTGATGGCGGATTCGGCGGCACGCAAATGGCGAAGCCAGCCGAAACCCAGCAAGGCGGTAGCCCATTCCTCTGACGGCGGCTCCATTTCGAAAATCGAGCGCCGGTCGCAGACGACGACCTTTCCGGCAAAGGCGAAGCGTCCGGAATAGATTTCGGTCGCCCGGGTGGCGTCCGCCGTACGTAAGTCTTGCGGTGCAATGAGGAGGCGGTCGGCCTTGAACGGGATCAAGGGCCAGCGCAACAGCGGGTGCCCGTTGGCGCGGCCGGCCACGCGCCGCAACGCGCCGCGAAGCAGAAGCCAGGACAGCTTCGCATGGTTCGCGACAGCAACGCGCGACATCAGCTCCGCTTGACCTCCTCTGCGCGCCTCTTTGGCGCGACCATAACGAAAGGCGGGCGCGCCGGCTAATGGCAGCATAGGTAATTGTAATTATTGGCTTTTTATCAGGCGCGCCGCATAGAAACCGTCAAGCCCGGCAAAGCGCGAATCGCTGTCGGGGAAATGGCAGGGCAAGGTGCGCAGATCACCGTCTTTGCTGATGAACTCCTGGCAGCCGAAGATTTCGGCTGCATTGATGGGTGCCCGTTGCAGGCGCGTTTCGCGCACGAGCAGATCGGCGACGATCATTTCATTTTCTTGCGGCTCGAGCGAACAGGTGCAGTAAACGAGCGTCCCGCCCGGCTTGGTCAGAGCGACCGCGCGATCGAGCAGACGGCGCTGCAACGCCGATAGCTTGGCAACATCGTCGGCGGTCTTGAGCCAGGGCACGTCGGGATGGCGGCGAATGGTTCCGGTCGACGAGCACGGTGGGTCAAGGAGCACGGCGTCGAACGGCCCCGCCGTCCATTGTTCGACATCGGCGGCAACGATTTCAGCCGCCAGGCCGAGTCGCGCGAGATTATCGCGAAGCCGCTTGAGCCGCGCCGGCGCGCGATCGAC
>JBASAH010000098.1:0-12760 GCA_049650505.1 Xanthobacteraceae bacterium | reverse complement strand
CTCCTTGCCGAAATTGCGCGACAGCGAAACTACCTGCACGTCGAGCGCGGTCGCGGGCAGTTCGCGCGCAATGGCGAGCGTACCGTCGCGGCTGCCGTCATCGACATAGACGACTTCGCAGGCCAGGGCGCGCGTCGCGGCGAGCCGCTGCGCCACCTCGATCAGCCGCGCGTGCAGGCGTTCGAGCGTTGCCGCCTCGTTGTAGAGCGGCACCACAATCGAAAGACCCTGCGCGGCATCCGCCGAATGGCGGTCGCGCGCCAGCGAAGTGATTTTTCCTTCGACCGCGACGGTCATTAGCGTGTTCCTCTCCGGGGCTTATAGCTGTTTATTGGCAATTTCTCCACGCCGCATCGTAGGCGCTTGCTGCCGCGGCACCGCCAAAAGTCGGCCGGTTTCGCCCGCAATTCCCGTGCGGCATTTGGCTTTGATGACAACGATCCCTGCGCGTCAGGTCCCATGCTGTCCTTTTCGAGGGGGCGTCCGAACCGCGCAGTGCCAGAAACGCGCTGGCGCGCTTCGCGCGTTCCCAGATATGCTGGTGTTTGGTCGGGCTGGCAAGAAAAAGGTGCCGTTGTGGCGAACGAGAATGACGAGCCAGAGCCCGCCAACGGAAACGACAACAAGCTGCCGATCATCGTCGCAATTGGTGCGTCAGCAGGCGGAGTTCGGGCTTTGGTGACCCTGTTCGCCGCGCTGCCGAACGATACCGGTGCGGCTTTTGTCGTCGTCGTGCATCTCGATCCCCAACACCGCAGCGAACTCGTTCACATCATCGCTGCGCGCACCCGCATGCCGGTCGTCGAAATCGCCACACGCCAGCATCTCGAACCCAACCACGTCTATGTCATTCCGCCGGATCGGCAGTTGCAGATGGTCGATCACGAAATTTCGGCGCGCGAATTCGACGAGCCGCGCGGCCACCGCTCGCCCATCGATCTGTTCTTCCGGTCGCTTGCCGAAAAGCTCGGCGACGGCTTTGCCGTCATCCTCAGCGGCGCCGGATCGGACGGCGCGCTGGGTGTGCGCGCGGTGAAGGAAGCCGGCGGCATCATTCTCATCCAAGATCCAGGCGAAGCGGAATATGCCTCGATGCCGCGCAGCGCCATCGCTATGGGCGTTGCGGATTTTGTTCTGCCGACGCGTGATCTCACAAAGCGATTGGTCGACCTCATCCGGATAAAGGAGGGCGCATCGGTTCCCGATATTCGCAAAGTTGACGAGGATCTGCTGCGCCGCATTCTTGGGGATTTGCGCGTGCGCACCGGCCACGATTTCTCGAAATACAAACGCTCAACGGTCTTGCGCCGAATCGCGCGCCGGATGCAGGTCACGCGCGTCGCCGATCTGAAAGAATATTATGCGGTTTTGCGCGATAACGCCGATGAAGCGCAGGCACTGCTCGGCGACTTGTTGATCTCGGTGACGACCTTTTTCCGCGATCCCGAGGCATTTGAGAAAATCGCCAAAGACATTATTCCCACACTGTTCGCGAGCAAGGAGCCGGAGGAGACACTCCGCATTTGGGTCTCCGGCTGCGCCACCGGCGAGGAAGCTTACACCTTCGCCATCCTGTTGGTGGAAGAAGCAGCAAAGCACGAGCGTCGCCCGCCGATCCAGGTGTTCGGTTCCGATCTTGATTCCCGCGCGCTCGCTTCGGCGCGCGAGGGACGATATCCGCTTGCCATTGGAGCCGATGTCAGCGAGGAACGGCTGCGCCATTTCTTCACGCGCGAGGGCGATCACTACAGAATCCGTCAAGAGATCCGCGATATAGTCCTGTTCTCCGTCCACGATCTGCTCAAAGACCCGCCATTTTCACACATCGATCTGATCTCTTGCCGCAACGTTCTGATTTATCTCGATCGCGACTTGCAGGAGCAGGTTACCAGCACATTTCACTACGCGCTCAATCCGGGCGGCTACGTCTTCCTCGGGGCCTCGGAAACCGCGGAAAATCCGCCGGGCCTGTTCCGCAGCATTGACCGGACCGCCCGCATCTACCAGTCGACCGCAGTCGCTGGCGAGAAGCCGCGGCTGTTGCCGCGTCTGCTCGGACCGGTTCGCATCCGCGACCAGGTCATTCAGCTCGGTCGGGCGATGAGCCCGACGGTGGCGCTCGGCGAAGCGGCCATGCACCGCCGTGCGATTGAACAGGTCGCCCCGCCCAGCATGCTGATCGACGAATCCCATCGCGTCATTCATCTTTCGGAAAATGCCGGGCGCTTCCTGATGCCGTCCGGCGGCCCATTAAGCGGCGATGCCGTCGATCTGGTGCGGCCGGAACTGCGCTTCGAATTGCGTTCTGCGCTCAACCGCGTGTTCGAACAGCGGGAGAGCACGCTAAGCCTGGCGATCCTGGTGCGCTTTAACGGCAGTCCGCATCGGGTTCACCTCCTGGTCAAGCCGGTAATCGACGCCGACAGCACCGAGCCGCGCAACGCGGTCGTTATTTTCCTCGAGGGCGAGCCGGTGGACGAAAAGCTGGTCTCGCTTGATTCCCAAACCAACGATGAGACTGTGCGGCGGCTCACACAGGAGCTCGAGCTGACGCAGAATCGCCTGCGCACGGTGCGCGAGGAATCCGATGCAGCCAACGAGGAATTACGCGCCGCCAATGAGGAGTTGCAGTCGATCAATGAAGAATATCGCTCGACATCGGAGGAGCTTGAAACCAGCAAGGAAGAACTACAGTCGATCAACGAGGAACTGCAGACCGTCAACAGCGAGCTAAAACTCAAGCTCGATACGATTTCGCGCGCTCACAGCGACTTACAGAATTTGGTCGCGGCGACCGATGTCGGCACGTTGTTTCTCGATACCAGCTTGCGGATCAAGCGCTTCACCGAGCCGATCACCGACCTGTTCAGCATCACGCAAACGGATGAGGGTCGCCCGATCACCGATTTCGCCCATCGGCTCGAATACGATGACCTCGTCAAAGACGCCCGCAATGTGTTGGCAGATCTGGCGCCGCTGCGACGGGAGGTGCGCGGCCGCAGCGGCCACTGGTACGACATGCGGCTAAGGCCCTACCGTACAGTCGAGAACAAGATCGACGGCGTGGTGATCACTTTCCTGGACATTTCCGAGTTGCGCAGTGGCGAAGCGCGGCAACGGCTTCTGCTCAGCGAGCTTACGCATCGGGTGCGCAACATCCTGGCAGTGATCCGGGCGATCGCGCGCCACACCTTGCGCGCGGACCCGGCGAACAAAGAGCTCATCGATAGCTTCGAAGGCCGGCTCTCGGCGCTGGCAAGCGCCCATACATTGCTTGTGGAGTCCGATTGGAAGGGCGCCGATCTCGGCGAATTGGCGCAGCAGCAGCTCGCCGCTTACCGGCCGCGACCACCGGATCGGCTGCGCATCGAAGGCGAGCCGGTACTGTTACCGGCCGATTTGGCCACTCCGTTCGGGCTCGTTTTGCATGAACTTGCGACTAATGCTGCCAAACATGGGGCGCTTTCCAACCGGACCGGCAAAGTGGCCGTCACTTGGGGCGTAAGTCGGGGGAACAACATAAGGGCCCTCCGGTTTGACTGGAAGGAGACCGGCGGTCCCGCATCGCGGGAACCCGCGCCTACAGGATTTGGCAGCACACTCATCGAGAGCGCGATTCCTGGGGCGCGGGTTAAGCGCGAATTTCGCGGCGACGGCTTGGAAGTTACGGTCGAAGTGCCTTTGCCGGAGCCAGCGCAAAATGGAGCCGCAAGTCGAATATAGTTTTCGCAAGGCGCTCAAAGGAGTGCGCCTGCTCGTAGTTGAGGACGACGCCATTCTGCTGATGGAACTGGAAGAGATTCTGCAAGAAGCGGGCGCAGAAATTGTCGGCCGGTGTCGCACCGTCGCCGACGCGCTCGCCAGCGTGGAAAAGGATGCGATTTCGGCCGCGGTCCTCGACGTGCGGATCGGCAATTTCACCATCGCATCGGTCGCGCGGCAGCTCAGCCAGCCCGGCACGCCGTTTTTCTTCTATACCGGACAAGTGGTGAGCGATCCGGCGCTCGAGGAATGGCGCGGTTGCAAGATCGTGGCTAAACCGGCTCAAGCGCAAACGATCGTGTCTGCGGTCGTCGATCTGCTGCACCGGCGGCAATAAGACGCTGATGCTAGGAGTCAGCGAATAGCGTTGGAAATATACGGCCGCGGAAATACAGTCCTCGGAACTGGAAGGTCATCGCCGAATTCAGTCCGAATCCCGAGAAGCAAAACACGATCGAGGGTGGAGCAAATGCCGATTTATAGTTTCAAGTTGCGGGACGGCTCCGGCACCCTCGAAGACGAGAACGGCGTCGAACTGGCCGATGATAACAGTGCGACCCAATATGGCCATGATGTCGCCCACGAGCTTATGAAAAGCCGCGAGTTAGAAACCCGCTCCTGGTGCCTGGATGTTTATGAGGAAGGCGGCGGCCGGATCGGCGAAATCCCATTTGCCAGGGTCGATCCAACGCTCGAGCATCTGACTCCCAAATGGCGAACGGCTGTGGAGGGCATTGCCGAGCGCAAACGTCTGCTCGGCGATGTGATAAGTGCGGTGGACGCCACGGTACAGGAATCCCGGGCCCTGGTGGCGCGCGCGCGCGGCAAGCCGTACCTCGCGAGCCGGTTCGGCAGACGGATCATCCGCGACGTTTGACCGCTCTATCCGGACTTTTGAACGCTCGGTCGGAAACCCATTAGGGAAATGTGGAACCTGTCACCCTTTCGGGGTTTGAGGTTGCGCTGATCGAGTCGCAAAGATGACGCGCGACGATTTGCAAGCTGACATTACGATGGCGCGATCGTCGCCTTTGTGAGTATAATTCACCTTAATGGGGTGCAATCGTGAGCTGGAGTAACCCTGTGGCGAACAGGCCAGTACCCCGGACCGAACGCGAAAGCTTGACGAGGGCGGCCGGTAATCGCCTGTTGGCCGCCTTGTCCGATGACGCGTTTGCCCAATTGGAGCCGGACCTTCGGCAGCTCACGCTGCCGCAAGGTGTCGTGTGCTACAGCGCCGGCGATCCGATTGATCAAGTGTATTTTCCTCATACTGGCATGATCTCGCAGCTGGTCACGACTGGCGATGGCGACATGGTCGAGACCTCATCGACGGGCCGCGAAGGCGCGGTCGGTATGCAATGCGGTTTCGGCCCGCGGCTGTCTTTCACGCGGGCGACGGTGCAGATCCCAGGAAAGTTTTCGGCCATCTCAGCGGTGCGCTTCGAATACGCCGTCAGCTGCAGCCCCGCCTTGCGCGATCTCATGCTCCGCTACATCGAGATACTCTGGGCGGAAGCGCAGCAGAACGCCGCCTGTAATGCCATTCACGACGGCTCGTCGCGGCTGTGCCGCTGGTTGCTGCAGTGCGCTGACCGGACCGGCAGCGACCAACTGTTGTTGACGCAAGAATTCCTTGCCGAAATGCTCGGCGTGCGGCGCACGACCGTAACCTTGCTGGCCCAGGAGCTGCAGAAGCAGGGGATCCTGCGCTATAGCCGCGGCAGGATCACAATCCTGGATCGTGCCGCGCTCGAGGCCCGCGCCTGCGAGTGCTATGGCACGGTCAAGCACGACAACCTTTTGCCGCGCATCGGCGTCGAGATTTGACCCTCGAGCTGGGCAGGCGCAGCCCGTAGTCCTATCCAGGTCGATCGCCCCGGTTGCCATGGGGTGGCAACAAGCCGCTCTCCATTTCCGATCAGCAGTTTCCCAGAACGTCCTAGGATAAAATCCCGAACCAGTAGCCGGATGCGGGGTAGGGATTCGACAGGCGTTTACGCACCTTTTTTCACGCGGCACGAATGCCGTCGTCCCGCAACGCAGCATATTTTTCAGTGTCTTATCCGAAAGTTTCCCGCGCGTGAGTCGCATTGCTTACCGACATGTTTGATAAAACCCATGAAAATGTAGCGGAGCATGGGTGGCGCTATGGCCGTTGTCGGCGGCGTTTTCGACGATACCAATACCAAATTCTTGGGCGACTCTTTCGACGCGGTCCTCGCGATGCTGCATGGCACGAACTATCCCGAAGGCGTGCGCGAAGTTCTAGCCGACCGGGTAATCGAATTTGGCCGCACCACCTCGGAGCGCGATCCGCAGCGGCTAGCGCATGCCGTGCTCGCGAGCCTGGGGATCAAATTTTGAAAGGATGCGGAGCGATGCCGCTCCCTCTTAGTAAAGAAATTGAAGAGTGCCGCGCGCATGCCGCACATTGCGCTCGCCAAGCCAAAAGCACAGCTTGTCCCGATATTCGAGAAGATTTTCGTCGTCTCGAGCAAAACTGGCTACAACTCGCGCGCAGCTATAAGGTGGCGCAGCAGATCGAGGGACCCGGCACGAAGTCTGACAACCGCAACGATGGCAATGGAAGCCCACAACGGTCCGGACTCGCCTAGCCCTGTCAAGTCCTAGCCCGAACCGAACAAGCCCCGGCCGCTCTCGCCGGGGCTTTCGTTTTCGGCGCGGTATAGGGGCGCCGAAGGAGACGGCGTGATGAAGTCTATCAGCCGGTGTGCTGCTTCAGCTTCCGTTCGATACTGTCGGTGGTCGATCGCACGCCGGCTTGGAAATTGCGCCAATCTTCGTTGACCACGTCCCAATTGACCATCGGCGCCTTACCGTCGGCTGCGCTTGCCGCGAGGCCGTTGCCGGCGCGCCCGGTCGTTGAATCGTATTCGTAAACGCCGAGGATGGTCACGGCCACTCCGAGAATAAAACCAAGCAGGACTGGCATGGCGGACCTCCATCGCAGGCGCAAAATGCGCACCATGCAACGCACTGGAGCAGTGATCGTTCCCCGCAGCGCGCTATCCCAAAAGCGTCACGCACGAAAAAGCCGCGATCCGGTAATGTTTAAGGGGAAAAACCGCCGAGAACAGCGAACCTTTAGGGCCACCCACGCGTTACTCAGCCAAAGCAGATCAGCATCGAGAAATATGAACCGAGGAGTGTCATGGCCCAAACCCGTTCCGCTAATCCGGATTTCACGCGCAGTTTCGGCGAGGCCAAGAAACACGCGAGCGATCTTGCCGACCAGGCGTCGAGCGCCGCCCAGGATCTTTACGAAGACGCTCGCGACAAGGCGGCCGATCTCGCCGACAGCGCCAATGACGCGGCGCGGCAGACCGCTGGCTCATTCGAACGCGCATTGCGCAACACAATCGAGACGCAGCCATACACCGCGGTCGCGATCGCTTTGGGCCTGGGTTGGCTGTTCGGCCGCATGCATCGTCCGTTGTGAGCTGCATGACTAAAAAGATCCGCGAAGAAGAACGCGAAACCGAAGACCAGATGGCGCGCCGCAAATTGGGTCCGCGCGGCGTGCCGGGTGAACCTGACAGCGCCAGGATGACCCCACAGCGCGAGAAGAAGCTACCGGCCTCCGGCGAGTTCGACGGCCACACTGCATAGACAATCGCGCCACACGCGCGATTACGATACCGGCCGTGTCAGCTCCGCCGCGAGCTTGGCATAAAGCGGATTATCGCAAGAATAAACATAGTCGATCGCCGCGACAGATACGGCCTGCGCGCCGTTTTCACGCAAGAAGTTGGCCAGCGCCTGCACATTGTCTGGCGGGCAGTGCAGTGTCAGCATGCCGGACGAAGTCGGACCGCCGAATGGGGTTTCGACGCCGAATTTATCTCGCGCAGCCGCGAGCAGCTTGTCATTCAGTCCGGTAAAAC
The DNA here is from genome assembly GCA_049650505.1 of Xanthobacteraceae bacterium. Lineage (GTDB taxonomy): Bacteria > Pseudomonadota > Alphaproteobacteria > Rhizobiales > Xanthobacteraceae > BOG-931. The sequence goes on along the minus strand of JBASAH010000098.1, from coordinate 5,090 downwards.
GCGTGCGCACTTCGGCGAAGGCCTCGGCCCGCTTTTGCGCAGCGATGCGGTCGAGCAATAGCCGCGCAGTTTCGCGATGGGTCTCGCGCCAAGACGCGGCACGCGCAGCGACGAGATTGGCCTGGGAGCGCAGAATTACACCGTCCTCTATGGTCTTCAGCCCGTTGGCGGCAAGCGTCGCCCCGGTTGTAGTAATATCGACGATCATTTCGGCCGTGCCGGCCGCCGGCGCGGCTTCGGTCGCACCGGAGCTTTCGACGATGCGATAGTCGACGATGCCTTGAGCGGCAAAGAAGTCGCGCGTGAGATTGGCATATTTGGTGGCGAGCCGCATCTTGCGTTCGTGCTTGAGCCGGAATGCGGTTGCCACATCATCGAGATCGGCCATGGTGCGCACGTCGATCCAGGCTTGCGGCACCGCGACGACAACATTGGCGAAGCCAAATCCAAGGCCTGCGATCAAAATCACGCTCTGTTCGGATTGCGGGATCATTTCGCGGATTAGATCCTCGCCGGTGATGCCAAGATGTGCGGCGCCTTGGTTGAGCTGACTGGTGATTTCGGCAGCCGATAGGTAGGCGATCTCGACATCGTCGAAACCTGCGATGGCGCCACGATAATCGCGCGCGCCGCGCGGCTTCACGAGCTCTAGCCCCGCGCGAGCGAAAAATGCTTCCGCGTTTTGCTGCAGTCGGCCCTTTGACGGCACGGCAAGAATAAGTGGCGCGCTCACGAGGCGCCTCCGGCCGCGGCTAGCGCTTCGACCGAGGCGGCGAAGCCGACCGCCGGGATTGTTTCGGGCGCGCCGAGCCGCGTCAACAACCCATCATAGCGCCCACCTGCGACGAGCGGATTGTTGGCGGCCGCATTGTGCAGTTCGAACACGAAACCGGTGTAATAGTCGAAGCCGCGGCCGAAGCTAGTCGCGAATTTTACCGCGCGCACGTCAAGCCCGCGCGCGGCAAGGAAGCCGGTGCGCGTCTCGAACAGATCGAGCGCCGGTCCGAGCGAGATTTTTGCCTCGGCGGTGAGGGCGCGCAATTTGGCCGCGGCGTCGTCCGGATCGCCGGCCACCGATAGGAAGCGCTCGATCAGGGCGCGCGTTTCCTGCGGCAGCCGGGCAGGCGCGTTCAACGTCGCTTGTTCGAGAAACCGATCGGCGATTTCGGCGACGGAGCGGCCGCCGACGGTCGCGATACCTGCGATCGAAATAAGATCGGTAACAAGTGCATGCGCGGCTTTCGGATCGGATCCAGCCAACGCGGCAAGCACGCCCTGATATTCCGGTGGATGGTCGGCCGCCGCGAGCGTGAGCTGATTAAGGTCATGCTTAAGCGAGGATTTGCGGTTGAAGTCCTTGATGAGCCGCCGCTTCCAAGCCGGCGCCAGATCGAGCGCGGCGATGAAAGCCGAGAACAGCCCGACATCGCCGATGCGGATTTCAGGTCCGGTCAGACCATATTGCGCGGTAGCTTCCAGACCGAGCGCGAGCATTTCGGCATCGGCAGCGGACTTGTCCCGGCGGCCGAACGATTCAATGCCGAGCTGGAGAAATTCCGCCGGCGCGCCAGGACGATGACGAAATACTGCGCCGAGATAGCAAAAGCCCGCCGGCTTGCCCGCGGCGGCCGATTGCAAATAGGCGCGCGAGACCGGAATAGTGAGATCGGGGCGCAGGCACATTTCGCGCCCTTGCGGATCGGTGGTGAGAAACATGCGACGCCGGATGTCCTCGCCGGAGAGGTCGAGGAACGGCTCGGCGGGCTGCAGCAGCGGCGGATCGATGCGCGCGTAGCCGGCGCGCAGGTAGGCGCCGATGAGCGCTTGCGCCCGCGGGTCTGGACCATCTTGTGGCGTCATCTTGGTCATGTGTGGGCGCCCGAACAATCGCAGTCGCTTTCCGTCGTGTGAATGTCGCGTTGGCGCAGGGCTTTAGCACGTCATCTGTCGCTATTCGATGAAGATCGCGCCATGCCGTTAATCATTCGCCGAAGCCCAAAAACCCGCCGGATGATTGTGGCAGGTTTTGTTACATTGTAACATTAGAGCGAATTTCCATTCTGGTTAAAGGCTTTCTCCTATCTGACGGCCGTTCGCTGACCTCACCCCTCATTGGACCACCGAATGCGATCGCTGACGCGCCGTCATGTCATCTCTTTCGCGGCCATGGCCGCGCTGCTGCGCGCTTCCGCTGCTTGGCCGCAGAGTCAAATACGCGCCGTCGCTACTTTCTCGATTCTCGGCGACCTCGTGAGCAATGTTGGCGGCGACCACGTTCAACTGAGGACCCTGGTCGGACCAAATGGCGACGTGCATGTCTACGCGCCGACGCCGCGCGACGTGAAATCAGTCGCCACGGCCAACGTCGTATTTGTTAATGGACTAGGGCTTGAGGGCTGGCTCAATCGGCTGATCGCGGCCTCGGCTACGCCCGCGCCGGTCGTGGTCGCGAGCCGAGGCGTCAAAGCCCGCAATGGCGCATCCTTGCACGATCACGCCACCAGCGATCCGCACGCCTGGCAGTCGGTCGCCAATGCTGAACTCTATGTTGCCAATATTCGTGATGGGCTGATCGCGGCCGATCCGGCCGGGGAAAAAATCTACCAAGCCAATGCCGCGGCCTATCTCGACAAGCTCGCCAAGCTCGATGCCGAGATTAAAGCTGCAATCGATCAGATTCCGGCCGCGCGCCGCAAAATCATCACCACACACGACGCGTTCGGCTATTTCGGCCAAGCCTACGGTGTCGAATTCATTGCGCCGGAAGGGTTGTCGACCGATGCCGAGCCATCGGCACGCGATTTCGCCAAGCTTATCGAGCAAATCCGCCGCGAAGAAATTCCGGCGGTGTTTTTCGAAAACATCGCGGATCCACGCTTGGTCCGACAGATCGCCCAGGAAACCGGCGCCAAGATCGCCGGCGCGCTCTATTCCGACGCGCTGTCGCGGCTGGGTGGTCCGGCGGCGACTTATATCGATATGATGCGCAATAATGTCCGCGAATTGACCCGCGCGCTCATATCGTGATTAAGCGTCGTGAAGGCGGTCGAAAAAGCGGCGTAATTGCGTCCGATGCTGTCGCTCGGGTGGTGCGAACTTTCAACGGAGCAAAGATTGTATCGGTGGCCGCTCGCAGTCGCGGTGGTGATCAGTGCTTGCCTTGGTGCAGGCGCTGCTCAGGCCCATCCGCATGTATGGGTGACCATGCGCACCGCGATCGTGTATGCGCCCGACGGCGCAGTGACGGGCTTGCGCCAAGATTGGACTTTCGACGACATGTATACGGCCTTCGCCATGACGGGGCTGCAGGCTGAGAAAAAGGGGCAATACACGCGCGCCGAGTTGCAGCCGCTGGCCAAGGAAAATATCGAATCGCTGAAGGACTTTGGCTATTTCACCTATGCCAGGATCGACGGCAAACGGCGGCAAAGCGACGCACTCGCTGCGCCGGTCGATTATTGGCTCGATTACGACTCCGAAGCCACCGAGCTGACGCTGCATTTCACGTTGCCATTCAAAGAACCGATTGCGGCGAAACGGCTTGTCATCGAAATATACGATCCGGAATTTTTTATTGATTTCGGTTTTGCTGAACATGATGCGGTCAAGCTGGTCGGCGCGCCGCCGCAATGCGCGCTCGCGGCGGAGAAGTCGCACGACGATAATTTCTTCAGCGCGCAGAGCCTCAACCGCTCTTACATTCCCTCCGAAGCCAATATCGGCATGGGCGAGAAATTCGCCAATAAGATTTCGGTGGAATGCCCGTGAAAGGCGTGTGCCGGGCGCGCATCTCTCTGCTGGTTCTGGCGATCATGCTGGCGGCCATTCTCGTGACCGCCGGCGCCGATGCCGCGTGCGCGCAAACGGCCTCGTTCGGCGAGCCGCACCCGTTTGCCTTGGGCGGAGTAGCGGGCTGGGTACTGGCGAAGCAGGCCATGTTCTACCGTTCTTTGGCCGGCATGATCCGCGCGGCGAAAAATGACGGTTCGGCGCTTTGGGCCTTAATGGGTGTGTCCTTTGTCTATGGAATCTTTCATGCCGCCGGACCCGGCCACGGCAAGGCGGTGATTTCTTCTTATCTTCTCGCCAACGAAGAAACTTGGCGGCGTGGCATCACACTCTCTGTTGCATCCTCTCTGATGCAATCCGTCACCGCGATCGCGATCGTCGCCATCGCAGCCGTTCTGCTCGGCGCAACCGCCAAGCTCATGGGCGAGACGCTGCGGGTGATCGAGATCGTCAGTTATGGCCTGATCGTTCTCCTCGGCGCACGCCTGCTATGGGTCAAAGGTCATGGACTCCTGCGCGCCTGGCGCGCGCTCAAAGCTCCGACGGAAAAGCCGAGCCTTTGCGTGCATGCGGACGGTGACGCGCACGCCGGCGCGTGTGGCCATGACGATCATGTTCACGATGAGGAGCCCGATGTGCTGCCCTGGGGACATGCCCATGGTCCTGATCCACAAGAGCTTGCTGGGCCGGGAGGTTGGCGCCGCGGCTGGTCGGCCATTCTGGCGGTAGGTCTGCGTCCGTGCTCGGGCGCAATCATCGTGCTCGTCTTTGCTCTCGCTCAGGGCTTGTTCTGGGCGGGTGTGGTCTCGACCTTGGTGATGGGGCTGGGCACCGCCATCACAGTTGCAAGCATTGCCACGCTCGCCGTCGGCGCTAAGAGCGTCGCCAAACGGTTTGCTCACGAGCGTGGCGGCTATGGCGACGTGTTGCTGCGGGGCATGGAGACCGGCGCCGCCGCGCTGGTTCTAATCTTCGGTGTGCTTCTGCTTGCCGGCTATATGGCGAGCGAGCGGCTCGCCGGCTTCTGAAACAGCCTCTTAAGGTGCCTACCGGGCGGGTGTTGCATCGCCGCCGCAGTCCTCAGCCTTTTGCAAAGCGTGGCCTGGGTCCCTCTTGCCTGATGTTATATTGTAACATTAGCATGGGGTCGGGTTTGGGTGATGGGTTGGCGAGATCGCCATAAACGGCACGGCGCGGTGCTGGCGCTGATCGCGCTGGCATTGCAGATCGTGCTCGCTTTTGGCCACGTGCATCTGCGCGGCCTGAGCGGCAATTCGCACGCCGTCGCCGCGGAACAGGCC
>JBASAH010000097.1:0-10831 GCA_049650505.1 Xanthobacteraceae bacterium | reverse complement strand
ACGTAATGGCCGGTCGCCAGCACGGCGGCGCCGAGTTCGCGCGCAGTCGCCAACAGATCGCGGAATTTGATCGCCTGGTTGCACTCGACGCAGGGCACCGGGGTTTCTCCCGCGACATAGCTTTCCGCAAAGCGGTCGATAACCGCTTCCTTGAAACGCTGTTCGTAATCGAGGACGTAATGCGGAATACCAATCCGCGCAGCCACCGCCCGGGCATCGTGGATATCGCGGCCGGCGCAGCATGCGCCCTTGCGATGGGTCGCCGCGCCATGATCGTAAAGCTGCAGGGTAATGCCGACGACATCGTAACCGGCCTCCGCCAGCAGCGCCGCGGTCACCGATGAATCGACGCCGCCCGACATCGCCACGACGACGCGCGTATCGGACGGACGGTCTTCGATATCAAGCGTGTTCAGATCCATTGGTGGAACGTCCTGGGCAGCAAGTCTGGCCAAAAAGGTCCCTGCGGCGGGATTCGCATCTACCCGCCAAGTGGCCGTGGCCTAAGCTTTACTATAGGCGGCGCCGTCCCCCTCCGCCATGAGGTCACCAAGCTGGCGGAGCCGGACAACCGAAGGGCAGCCATTAACGGAGCGATAAGGCGACCGCCGCTGCCCCGCCGGCGAATCGAATTCGTCGGCAGAAATGGCGCAAAACCTGCCTTCCCGCTTAGCCAAATCTTAAGTCGCGCTCCGTAGATTGGCCCTCTGTAGCGTTGTCGAGTTGGCGAGAGTAGCTATGACTGAACCCCATCGCCCGAGGGTCAAATATGTGATCGGGCCGGACGGTTCGCCCCTGACAGTTGCCGATTTGCCGGCTCCCGGGACGAAACGTTGGGTCATCCGCCGCAAAGCGGAAGTGGTTGCCGCTGTCCGTGGCGGATTGCTGTCGCTTGAAGAAGCCTGCAGCCGCTACACGTTGACGGTCGAAGAATTTCTTTCCTGGCAATACTCCATCGATCAGCACGGCCTGGCCGGGTTGCGCACGACGCGCATCCAGCAATATCGCCAGTAACAGCCGCTTAGGCGATTCCTTTGAGCCGAGAAGCCGTAGCGGGGTGCGCAGCATCTGACGCGGCGTGTTAACCGGCTGCTAACTATGACATGGGCAAACCTTGCCGGGCGCGACTGTCGCCGGATGCGGCGCCGTTGGGCGGCAGGGGGAACGCCGGCTATGGCCAACGTCATCGGTTTGGTCGGCCGTACGGTCGCCGAAGTCGAGCGCGATTTGATACTCGAAACCGTCAAGCACTGCCTCGGCAATCGCACCCACGCCGCCGTTGTGCTCGGCATTTCGATTCGGACCTTGCGTAACAAGCTCAGCGACTACGCAGCCGCCGGTCTGGCAGTACCGCCGTCCGGAATGGCGAGTAGCGAATTAGCGAGCTGCGAATAGGGAACCAGACGAAAGTCCTTCGCTATTATTCGCCATTCGCTATTCGCTCACTTCGTCGCGTCGCCGCCATCGACAATGATCGTCTCCACTTCGCCCGCGCCGGTGCGGCGAAACGCGGCGGCTTCGTCGTATTCCTTCGACGTGAAGCAGGCGACGCCTTGCTCGAAAGTTGGGAATTCGATCACGACAAACCGCTGGAATTTGTGCGGCCCTTCCATGATTTGAAAACGGCCGCCGCGGGCCAAAACCTTGCCGCCATATTTGGCGATGATCGCCGGCACGCGGTCCGTGTATTTCTTGTACTCGGCGGGATCGTTGATCTTGGAACGCGCGACCCAATAAGCTGGCATCGTGTTGAATTCCTCAAAAATTTGAACGTCATCCTGAGGTGGCCGCCAACGGGTCCGGCCCGAAGTGGCCTGGCCCGATGACAAGCTCCGCAGCCCTCGAAGGGTGACGGTACCGGGGGCCTTTAATTCACTCCGCAGCGCGGCGGGCGGCGATGATCTGGTCGGCGGTGCGGCCAGTGAGTTCGGCCATATGATCGAACTTGAACGTGAAGGTGCCGGCGCCGGCAGTGGCCGAGCGAATCTCGACGATCAGATCGCCGATCTCAGCTTCCGGCATTTTGGCGCGCACCATATCCCAGCCATCCCAGCCTTCCCTTGTATCGAAGCCCAATATCTGGCCACGCCGGCTTGACATCAGCGCATTGATCTTTGCCGTCGCCTCGTTCGGACAAACGATCTCGACCAGATGGATTGGTTCGAGCAGCACCGGCTGGCATTGCGGCAAACCCTCGACAATGCCGATGCGCCCCGCCGTGCGGAACGCCATGTCGGAGGAATCGACGGTGTGATAGGAGCCGTCGATCAGCGCCACATGCAGGTCGACCACCGGAAAGCCGAGCGGACCGTGCTTGAGCGCGTCGATGACGCCTTCCTCGACCGAAGGAATGTAATTGCGCGGGACGACGCCGCCGGTGATCTTTTCCTCGAACGAGAATCCAGCGCCGCGCGGCCGTGGCTTAATCTCGAGCATTACGTCGCCATATTGACCGTGGCCGCCGGATTGTTTCTTGTGTCGCCCGCGCTGCACGATCGATCTGCGGATGGTTTCACGGTAACCGACGCTCGGGGTGCGCCGCTCGATAGCTATGCCGTAGCGATCGCCTAATCGCTCGGTGGCGACCCGCAGGTGCATTTCGCCCTGGCCCCACAGCACGACTTCGTGCGTTTCCGGGTTGTGCACGATGGTGATCGAGGGATCTTCCTCCGCAAGCCTGTTGAGCGCCTGGCCGAGTTTGACGTCATCTTTGCGTTCTTTTGCCGAAATGGCGATGGCAAGCACCGGCGGATAGGGCGCCACTTTGGCGAGCGGCGGATGCGGCTGTTTGCCAGCCGACAGCGTATCGCCGGTCTTGGCCTTTTCCAGCTTGGCGAAGGAGACACTTTCGCCAACCGTGGCCGGGCCGCGCTTCTCACTGGACTGGCCGAGAAGTTTGAAGACGCCGGCGACGCGTCCCGCCTCGTCGTCATCGGTCAGGAACGTAGTGCCGTCACCGGCCTGGCCGGCGAGCATTCGTACGACGGACATTTTGCCGCCGTGCGTCGTGTGCATTGTTTTCAGCACATAGCCGACGGCATCGCTGCCCGATTTAACTCCAAGCCGCTTGGCCGTATCGGCCACGCCCGGAGATTCATGGCGCAGCGCCTTCAAGAGCCGCAGCACGCCGTTGGCGCGGGCCGCCGTGCCCATCAGGACCGGACAGACCAGACCCTCGCGCAATTCGCGTCTCAGATCGTCGAACACCTTGTCGCGCGGCGGCTGGATGTCCTCGAGCAACTGCTCCATCAGCTCGTCGTCGTGGTCGGCGAGCGTTTCCAGCATGGAAAAGCGCGCCGTCTTCTCCAGATCGGCGGCATCGCCTTCCAGCGGCACGACCTGCGAGGGCGCGTATTCCTTGTAAACGAACGCGCGTTCCAGCGCCAAATCGACGAAACCGGTGATGATATCGCCCGAGAAAGTTGGGATCTGGCGCAGGATCAGCTTGGTGCGCGAGGCCGGCTGCAGCAGATTGAGCACATCGCGGACGGCGGCGTTGCTTTTGTCGATCTTATTGACGAACAAGATACGGGGGATTTTCCAGTCTTCGAGTTCGCGCAGGATCAGCTGAAGCTGCGGGATCTTCTTTTCATCCATTTCGCAGACGACAACCGCGGCGTCGATCGCCGGCAAGACGGCGCGCATGTCGTGAACGAATTCCACGGAGCCCGGACAATCGAGAAACGTATAATTGTCACCCATGAAGTTCGTGGTGGCGACGGTAAGTTCGACGCTCATGCGGTGATGGCGCGCCTCTTTGCTGGAATCGCCGACCGTATTGCCGGCTTCGATCGTGCCCTGGCGCTGAACCGCGCCGGTGCGAGTGAGGATCGCTTCAAGCAGTGTCGTCTTGCCGCTCTGGAACGGACCGACCAGTGCGACGCAGCGCGGCCCCACCGCGCGTGTACCATTGCCGCCGTTTGTCGCCATTGTTACCTCCCGCACCGCGTCCCGAAGGCGGACCCGTCATCCGGCGCGGGCCGCGGGGAGCTATTGCTTGATGAGAGAGCTATCGTTTCAGCGGTAGCGGGGGCCGGTCAAGAGGCGTGACACTGCGCCCCGGTCCGGCGTCAAGAGCGGGTGGCAAAAAAATTGACGGTTGAACCGCTCAAGCCGCCCGGCAAAGCGCGTGCAACGCACGCGCTGGCGCAAAAGGCTGTGCCGGAAATTACTATGACGGCGCGATTAGTGCGCTTAATTGCGCGCAAAGTTACTGCCTTATTGCGCCAAATTAGTGGGCCAAATTAGTGGGCAAAATTCCTCGGCGATCACTGAGCCAAGTGTAGTTCCAGCGCGCCGACGCCGGCCGCAACGTTGAGGCCGACTTGGCCTTGTACCGAGAGCGGCTGCAGCGCGACCGAGCGGTTCGACCCGCCGATCAGCACATTGGCGCCGACGCCGGCCCCAGCGGTCGCTTCGGCAGTCGCGCCGGCATAGGTCCCGTTCAACATGCCGGCGAAACGATTAGTATCCGCGAACACACCCCAGACCATGGCGCCGCCGGTGGTGAAGCCCACGTCGACACCCACCTTGGTCATGGTTCCGGTATAGGCCTCGGGCGGGCCGTTATCCGGCTGAAAGTTGCAGCTCACATTGCGTTGCGACGCCACGACAAGCCCGACGCCGGCTGAGATCGAGCAGGCCAAGGTGCCGACTTGCACGCGCCGCGGCTGTGCATCGGCCGGAATGGTTGCGATCACCGCCAGCGCCGCCGCTCCGATGAGCACGGCTTGGATACCTCTAGACACCATCTTGCTTGCTCCCTCACACGCCCGCACCGGGCCTTTGGCGTTATTCTAGGCGAGAACCGTGCCCGCGTCTCCCCTGGTTTTGCGCATGATTAAGGCGGTGATTAGAAAAATCCCAGTGATTCGCAGCCTTTCCCCGCCGAAAAACTGCCCTTCGCGCGCTTGCCCGGAATGTCGATGATGTGTACCGACCCGTCGCCCTGGCAGGCGACAAACAGCTCGTCGCCGCGGAACGCCATGTCCATGGGCTGCGAGCCCACTTTGATCGCAGTCTGCTCGCGGAACGAGGGATCGATCAGGCTGACCATGTCGCTGTTGAGGCTGCTAACGGCAAGCAGGCTATTGTCCGGCGCATAGCGCGCGATCTGCGCCGGCTTCGGCACATCCTTGAGCACGATTTCTTCGCGCACGCGGCCGGCCTGCGTATCGATCAAAAATAGCGTCGGCTGTGCATCATCGACCGCAACCACAGTGCGGCCGTCCGGCGAAATCGCGATGCCAGCGAGCGGCCGCGGCGTCTTGATCTTGCCGAGCAGTTTGCGGTTCGGCAGGTCGATGACCGAGACGGTGGCGTCTTCCTCGTTCTCGGTATAGAGGCGCTGGCCGTCCGGCGCGATGATCAGCCGATGGCCGTTGGTCGAGCCGGAATCGATTGCGCCCACGACCTTATTTGTCTGGCGATCGATCACCGCCACCACAGCAGAGTTCTCGCAGGTGATGTAAATAAACCCGTCGGGCCCGAGCTTGAGCGTATGCGGCGCGATATAGGGGCGCAGATCGATCGTGGCGACATGGGCGCGCTTGTGCAGATCGAAGACGCAGAGGTGATGCTGCGGATTAGGATTGCGGCCGTGAATGCCGTCGCCGAAGATGGGCACATAGGCGAAGCCGGTTTCCGGCACCACGAGCAACTCGTGTACGGTGCGCGGGAAGTCATCGATCACGACTTCCGTCGCAAAGTTTTGCGGATTGAGGAACAGGACTTTGGTGCCAATCTTGTCGACGGCAATCATGCCTTCTACTTTGCCAGTTGAATTATTCGAGTTAGCCATCGTGCGTTTCTTCCGTTCGCATGCGGTTTTCACCTTACATTGTCAGGACCGGGCCTGTCCCGGCCATCCACGTCTGCGATAAACAATGCAGAGGGAGATGCATTAATGAATGCCGTTGCCAGCCGAAAAATCAAACTTCTCAGTCATACCGATCAAGGCGGGCGCGGCGACGGCGTTCAGGTCATGGTCAACCGCGGCTATGCCTATATCGGCCACGGATTTTCGAACGGCATCACCGTCATCGACGTGCGCGATGCGAAAAATCCCAAGCCGGTAAATTTTCTGCCGTGCGCGCCGAACACGCGCGCGCACCATCTCCAGACCCACGATGACCTGCTGTTAGCAGTGAATGGGCCGAGCGTCTGGACCATGCAGGTCAGCCAGGAAGCGTATTTTTCCGGAGCGGCGGGCGCAGCGCTGGAGGGCCAGAAATTTACCGGCGGACTGCGCATCTATGATCTGACGCGCGGCGACGCGCCGCGCGAAATCGCATTCTTGCCGCTTGGCGGCTTGGGGCCGCACCGCATCTGGTATGTCGGCGGCCGTTATGCCTACGTCTCGGTGCATCTGCCGGAATTTTCCGATCATATGCTGGTGATCGTCGACATGGCGGAACCGACCAAGCCGGAAGTGGTTGGCAAATTCTGGCTGCCCGGCATGTGGACCGCCGGCGGCGAAACGCCGAAGTGGCCGAAGGGCAAACGCTACGCGCTGCATCACGCGCTGGTTGCGGGCAATCTCGCCTATGGCGCCTGGCGCGACGGTGGGCTGAGCGTCGTCGATGTCGCCGATCCGCAGAAGCCCAAGATGATTGCTTATCGCAACTGGGATCCGCCGTTCGGCGGGGGCACCCATTCGCCATTGCCACTGCCGGATCGCAACCTGCTCGTGGTCGCCGACGAAGCCAATTTCGCCGATTGCAAGCTTGGCCTGCGTTACATCTGGATCTTCGACATTCGCGAGCCGTCCAATCCGGTGAGTATTGCGACAATGCCTGTTCCCGATGACGCCGATTACTGCAAGAAGGGCGGCAATTTCGGACCGCATAATCTGTGGGAGAACCGGCCCGGCGCGTTTCAAAGTTCGCGCATCATTTTCGCCACCATGCACAATGCCGGCGTGCGCGCCTACGACATCGCTAATCCATTCGCGCCGCGGGAAATCGGCTTCTTCGTGCCGCCCGATCCCGATCGCATGTACGATCCGCGACCGAACCGGCCCAAGGTCATTCAATCCTGCGACTGTTTCGTCGACGCGCAGGGCGTGATGTATGTCACCGATTCCAACGCAGGTCTTTACATTCTACAGTTCGAGGGTGGCTGATCGGACCGCCATTTGAACTGGTATGGCGGGCCGCCCCGCATTGACAGCGGCCCGGCGTCCTTTCACAGTTGAGCGACTGCGAGCCGCTCAAGCGGCCCAAACGGCCAAAGAAATGCCGCGGGGGAGGATTCGATGGCTCAGACAATCGAAGCATTCGTCGGTTCGGCGCTGGATGACGCGAAGATTTCACCGCTGCATCGCCGCGTGATTGCGCTGATTGCCGCCGGCTATTTCTTCGATGTCATCGACTTTACCATCCTCGGCTCGCTCATTCCCTACATCATCAAGTCCGGGTTCACCACGCCCGGAGAAGCCGCGATCATCGGCAGCGCGGCAATCTTCGGAATGTGCATCGGCACCGCCGGACAAGGCGAATTCAGCGATCGGTTCGGCCGCCGCTTCATCTATCAGTTCAACCTGCTGTTGTTCGGCATCTTCACGATCCTCGGCGCGTTTGCCCCGAGCGTGACTTTACTGGCGATCTGCCGCTTCATTGCCGGCCTCGGTCTCGGCGCCGAGCAGCCGTTAGCATTCTCCTATGCCGGCGAATATTCGCCCAAACGCATCCGCGGCCGGATCCTCGCAATCGTGCATTTCATCGGCGGCGCCATGGTGTGGCCGATCGGCACCGCGCTCGTGCTGCTGTTCGGCAGCATGTTCGACTCTGCCGATCAGGTGTGGCGCGGCGTGTGGATCGTTATCGGTATTGGCGCGCTGATCGTGTGGGTGTTCCGCTTTACGCTGCCGGAATCGCCGCGCTATCTGGCCACGCATGGCAGAGGCGAGCAGGCGCTGAACGTGCTTGAGCGCCTTGGCATCGCTAGACCGAAGGAGCCGCTGGCGACTGATGCCGCCAGCAACACCAAGAGCGATCCATTCGCGCTGGTTTTCCGGATGTTCCCGAAGCGTGTCGTCGCCGGCATGATCTGCTTCACCGCTTTCTTCGGCATCGCGATCGGGCTCGGCGCCTGGCTGCCGAATATCATGAATGCCAAAGGGTTCACGATCACCAAGTCGCTTCAATACACGCTGGTGATGAATTTCGCGGTGCCGACCGCGAGCATTTTCATGATGTATGCGCTCGATAAATTCGGCCGCAAGATCACTTCGGTCTTCGCGTTCATCGGCGCCGGCTTGATGGCGATCGTGTTCGGCAGTGCCGGCACCCCGACCGAGCTCATGGTTGCCGGTTTCATCATGGTGTTCTTCGTCCAAGTCGCCGGCAACTCCATGCAGATCTTCGCCTCCGAAGTGTTCCCGACCAATGCGCGAGCGTCGGGTTTTGGCTGGGCTTCGGGCGTCGGCCGGCTGGCGACCGCGTTCATCCTGCCGACCATTCTATGGATACAGAATGGCTGGGGCCTCACGACGGTGTTCGCGTGCCTTGCCACACTGCTGTTTATCGCCGCCGTGTCGGTGACGCAGCTTGGCCCGGAGGCGCGGCAAAAGGGATTGGACGAGCTCGCACCGCCGACGGGGTGAACTGGCGCCACTCAGAATTATTGGCGTCATGCCCGCGCTTGTCGCGAGCATCCCGATCCGATGGGCATTGCCTGTTGAAGCGAGATGGCCGGGACAAGCCCGGCCATGACGTATTGTTACCGCAAATTACCGCAGAAGCGCTGAATGCGCGTGCAGGCCTCTTCCAGCGCGCTGGTCGCGGTCGCATACGAAATGCGGAACGACTGGCCGACGCCGAATGGCGTCCCTTGCACGACCGCGACGCCCTCCGTTTCCAGCAGTTCGGTGACGAAATCCTCGTCGCTGCCGAGCTTCTTGCCGGTCGGCGCCATCTTGCCAATCGTGCCGGCGCACGACGGATAGACATAAAACGCGCCTTCCGGCTTCGGGCACTGGATGCCGCGAGCCTGATTGAGCATCGAGACGCAGAGGTCGCGCCGTTCTTTGAAAATCTTGTTGTGCTTGGCGATGAAATCTTGCGGCCCGTCGAGCGCTTCGACTGCCGCCCATTGCGCCACAGCAGTCGGGTTCGACGTCGATTGCGATTGGATCATGGCCATGGCCTTGATCAGGTTCTCCGGCCCACCGCCATAGCCGATGCGCCAGCCGGTCATGCAATAGGCCTTCGATACGCCGTTGACGGTCAGCGTGCGCTCGTAGAGCCGCGGCTCGAGCTGCGCCGGCGAATAAAACTCGAAGTCGTCATAGACGAGATGCTCGTACATATCGTCGGCCATGACGTGGACGTGCGGGTGACGCACTAGGATATCAGTGATCGCCTTGAGTTCGTCGCGCCTATAGGCGGCGCCGGTCGGATTGGATGGCGAGTTGAAGATGATCCACTTGGTGCGCGGCGTGATGGCGCGCTCCAAGGCGCTGGGCGTCATTTTGTAACCGGTCTCCATGCTGGTGACGACCGGAACCGGCTCGCCGCCGGCCAGCAGCACCATTTCCGGGTAGCTCACCCAATAAGGCGCTGGGATGATCACCTCATCGCTCGGGTTAAGCGTCGCGACCAGCGCGTTGTAGAGAATCTGCTTACCGCCGGTGCCGATGATAATTTGCGACGGCTTGTAATCGAGCTTGTTCTCGCGCTTGAACTTACGCGACACCGCGGCCTTCAGCTCGGATATGCCGTCGACCGCCGTATATTTCGAGGCCTTGCCGTCGCGGATCGCCTTGATGGCGGCCTCCTTGATGTTGTCCGGCGTGTCGAAATCCGGCTCGCCGGCGCCAAGCCCGATCACATCGCGGCCAGCGGCTTTGAGCGCACGCGCTTTGTCCGTGACGGCGATGGTCGCCGACGGCTTGATGCGCATGATCTGGTCCGCGAGAAAGGCCATTGCGATTCTCCATCAAAGACGGCTCGCTTGGTAAAGCCGCCGCGCGACGCAGGCAAGCGCAAAAGCCCGCTATACGCTCACATCTGCGGCATTTTTTGCTGCGGCCGCGTTCAGCACGCAACACTGCGACGGTTCGGCTGCGGCGACGCTCGGCAATAGGCATGGAACCGAGCTGGATGAGCTGCCACGAGAGCCATAAGAACCATGAGAACTGTTATGACGTGACCTGCCATGAGGGCTGCCATGACATTGCCGCGCTGAGGCCGTAGGCGTTGCGGCAATGTATACGCTCTATTCAATGCAGCGTTCGGGAAACAGCTACAAGGCGCGCCTCGCGCTGGCGCAGTTGCGCATTCCCTATCGTCTGATCGAGATCGACATCCTCAAGGGCGACAGCCACACGCCGGAATTTCTCGCCAAAAATCCCAATGGACAGGTGCCGCTTCTCGAAGTGGCGCCGGGGCGCTATCTGGCCGAGTCCAACGCCATCCTCTGGTACATCGCCGGCGGCACCCCGCTCGCTCCCGAAGATCGGATCGGCCGGGCCGAGTCCCTGCAATGGATGTTCTTCGAACAGCACAGTCTGGAGCCGAATCTCGGCGCTGCCTATTTTTGGCTAACGCTGGTCAAAGGCGGCCGCGAATTGCAGCAGCATGCGCTGGAAGATTGGATGGAGGAAGGCAACCGCGCGCTCGGCGTCATGGACAAACACCTCGCGCTGCACGACTTCTTCGTCGTCGGCCATTACACCATCGCCGACATCGCGCTGTACGCCTATACCCACGTCGCTTCGCAATGCGATTATGATTTGGCGCCATTTCCAGCAATCCGCGCCTGGCTCGATCGCGTCGTCAATCAGCCCGACTTTGTACCGATGGAGTTCCGGCCCGTGGCCGCCGTGCCA